>DVHY01000206.1 GCA_018711755.1 Candidatus Limivicinus faecipullorum
AATTGACAAGGGAAAACGGCGTGTTTTGTGCAAAACGTGGCATTGTCAGAACTTTATCGAAGTTTTGGGAATTGGAAACCGATAAACTCTTCATAGACATCTAAGGATTTTTCCATTGTCATTTTTTCAACTTAGCTACAACTGTAGTCTGCGCGCCTGTTCCCTGCCGGAGAGGCCGGCGGGGGACGGCCCTGCTCCGACCCTATGCCGGCCCCGGCGGAGGGCAACAAAATATCCGGGAATATTGACGCTGAAATAATGGTATGCTATACTGAACATTAATTTTAAAATAAAAGGAGATGTATATCCTAAAATGGATGATGGCAGTCGATTGCCATGGATAATAGCAGTGCTGCTGCTGTTTTGCGCGGCCTTTTTTGCCGTGAGCGAGACAGCCTTTGCCTCCTGCTCCAAAAGCCGCATAAGGGCGGCGGCAGAGCGGGGAGACGGCAGAGCAAAGACGGCGCTGCTTATTCTGGACGATTTTGATAAGGCCATAAGCACCCTGCTCATATGTACTAACATCGTACATATTGCGACGGCCTCTATAGTGACCGTGGCGGTGACGAAGCTGTGGGGACTCAGCGCGGTGTCCATAAGCACCATAGTTACCACCATCGTGGTGTTTTTTGCCGGGGAGATGCTCCCCAAGAGCGTGGCAAAGAAATACAGCGAGCCTCTGGCCCTGGCCACGGGGCCCATACTGCGCTTTTTGATGAAAGTCTTTGCGCCGCTGTCGGCCCTGCTGACCTGGATAGGCCAGTCCGCCGCAAAGCTCACGCCGGATGAAAACCCGGTCTCCGTCACCGAAGACGAGCTCTACGATATAATAGAGGACATGACCGAAGAGGGCAGCCTGGACGAGGAACAGGGAGAGCTCATCTCTTCCGCCCTCCAGTTCGGAGAGGTGACGGTGGAGAGCGTGCTCACCCCCCGGGTGGACCTGGTGGCGGTGGATATAAGCAGCAGCCTGGAGGATATCCTCACCGTGATAAAGGGCACCAACCACAGCCGCCTGCCGGTGTATCAGGGCAGTATAGACAACATTATCGGCGTGCTGCAGATTCGCAAATTCATCAAGGCCTATCTGCGCCTGGGCAAGAATCTGGACATAAAGCCCCTGATGGACGAGGTCTTCTTCATCCACCAGAGCACCAATATCGACGAGCTGCTGCCGGTGATGTCCAAGCGCAAGCTGAACATGGCCGTAGTCACCGACAATTACGGCGGCACTCTGGGCATAGTCACCGTGGAGGACATCCTGGAAGAGCTTGTGGGCGAGATATGGGATGAGGACGACGTGGTGGAGGAGAGCTTCGTGGAGCTGGGGGACGGCGTGTATCTGGTGGACGCCGACGAGTCCGTCAGCGACGTTTTTGAAAAGCTGGGCTTTGAAGACCCGGAGGAGGACGAGGAACTGGTGAACACCCTCATGGGTGAGTGGGCCTATGAGCAGTTCCCCTCCATACCCAAGGTGGGCGACAGCTTCAATTACCATGAGGTGCAGGTCACCGTGGCCTCCATGGTCCATAACCGTATCATGAAGCTGAAGGTAAGCCTGCTCCCGGCCAAAGAGGAAGGGGGCGAGGAAGAGTGAGCCTGTATCTTGTGATAATGGGTATAGTGCTGTGCATCTGTTTCTCGGCCTTCTGTTCCGCGTCGGAGATGGCCTACTCCTCCTGCAACGCCATGCGTCTGGAGAGCATGAAAAACAGCGGCTCCAAGCGGGCGGGAAGAGCGGTGCTCATAACGGAGCATTTTGACGACGCCCTCAGCGCCATACTCATAGGCAATAACCTGGCCAATATCGGGGCCTCGTCCCTGGCGTCGGTGCTGGTGATAATGCTCACCGGCACGGAGGACTACGCCTGGCTTGCCACTTTGATATTGACCTTGCTGGTGATAATCTTCGGGGAGACCATGCCCAAGATCACCACCAAGAAAAACCCCAACACCGTGGCGGTGCGCCACTCCGGGGCAGTGCGCTTTATGATGATAATCCTCCGGCCCCTCATCTGGCTGGTGGTAAAGCTCATCCACCTGATAACCTTCAAGCTGCCGATGCCTGACCAGGGCGGCCCGGAGGAGGCGGTGGAGGAGCTCCAGTCCATCATAGAGACCGCCGAGGTGGAAGACGTGCTGGACGAGGACCAGTCGGAACTGCTCCAGGCCGCCATAGATTTTGCCGAGGTCTCCGCCATGGAGGTGATGACCGCCAGGGTGGACGTGTGCGCCATAGACATAGACGACGACTGGGAGGATATCATCTCCGTCATCGAGGAGGCGCCTTACTCCCGCCTGCCGGTGTATGAGGACGGCATGGACAATATCATCGGCGTGCTGTACCTGAACCACTTCCTCAAGGCCCTCAGCGACGGGGACCGGGTGGATATCCGCAAACTGCTGATGCCCCCCTGCTATGTGTATAAGACCATGAAGCTGCCGGCGGTTTTGAACCAGCTGCGCCATGCAAAGCAGCACCTGGCCATAGTCACCGACGAGTACGGCGGCACCCTGGGGGTGCTGAGCATGGAAGACGTGCTGGAGCAGATAGTGGGAGACATCTGGGACGAGACGGACACCGTGGAGCAGGAGATGGTCTGCCGCAGCGACGGCTCCTATGAGCTGGAGGGCACCATGCTCCTGGAGGATTTCCTGGAGGCCGTGGGCCTGAACGCCCAGGACTTCCAGGCGGAGAGCAACACCGTAGGCGGCTGGACCCTGGAGATGTTCGGGGGCTTCCCCAAGGTGGGCGACAGCTTCCGCTATGAGGACATGACCGTCACCGTGCTGAACATGGTGGACGGCCGCCGGGTAGGCAAAATCCTGGTCCAGCTGGACAAAAAGAAGGAAGAAGAACAATAAAAGCACAAAAGAGAGTACCCTCTGCTTTGGCAGAGGGTACTCTCAGACTGTCGAAAAACCATAAAATAAATGAAAAACAATAGAGCAGCGGGGGAGCGCGAGGGGGTAA
>DVHY01000207.1 GCA_018711755.1 Candidatus Limivicinus faecipullorum
TTACCCCCTCGCGCTCCCCCGCTGCTCTATTGTTTTTCATTTATTTTATGGTTTTTCGACAGTCTGACGGCGGCTGCCTAAAAGGCAGCCGCCGTCAGCTTTCCCCGGAGAGTTTTCCTCAGCTCAGATGGGGATATTCTGATTGGGGGCAAAATCCAGTTCATATTCCAGTTTTGCCAGCATCTCGCCGTAGTTCCTGGGGGGCTGGGTCCCCGCGGAATATTTCACCGAGTCCATTGCCCTGCGATAACCGAGGTAAAAGGCGTGGCGCAGCACACCGTAGAGCTGCTCGTCCCAGAAGGTCTCCACCGAGGTCAGGTTGTCCCGGTGCCAGCTGGAGAGCTGGGAGGACAGGGAATCGAAGAGGCGGTTTATTTCCTGCCGCTTTTTGAAATAATCCTCATGGCGGGCGAGGCCGGGGAGGGTCAGTATCTCCTCCACCACCAGGCCCTGAAAGGGGCGCTCCGGCCCATCCTTGGAGAACAGCTGCTGGAAGAAGCCGCAGCTGCCCTGGAAGAAAGCAAACTCGACAGCGTACTTCATGTTTTCCCGGCAGAGCCCTTCCGCCTTCTCCAGAACCGCCAGCTGCTCATCGCTGAGCGCCCGGACCAGGGCGGCTTTCCCCTGGGCATATTCCTCCTGAACTATGGTGTAGCCCTGGGCTTGCATCTCTCTGCTGTAGGCATCCATCAGGCTGTCCACCAGCCGGTCATTGAACATGTATTCTCTTATGGAGGACAGCTCCACGGTAATATTCATCTGTGTGCTCCTTTTCTCATAGGGGAAGGTCCTGAAAGCTGCGGAGGTTCGGCTGTACCTGTCTCATATAATAACACTGTGCAGCTAATTAGACAAGATATCTTAGAACTTATAAAACAGAGGTGTTTAGACTAGACTGACCTTGGTATCAAAAATCAAGGAGTGTAAAAAACCAATGTACCAGTACGGCAGCATAAGGATCAAGCTGGACCAGCTGATAAAGGACCGGGGCATAAGCAAGAACAAGCTGAGCCACCGGGCGGAGATGCAGCGCAGCCAGATAAACCACTACTGCAACAACACTGTCAGCCGCCTGGATGTGGATGTGCTGGCCAGGCTCTGCTGGGCGCTGGACTGTGAAATCGGGGACCTGCTGGAATATGCGGCGCCCCGGGAGGAGGAGAACTGAGGCGGCCCCAGGCAAGCCCCGTCTCCGGCGGAGCGGCAGGAGAGGCAAATATCAAAGGGAAGTATTCGCCAGGAATACTTCCCTTTTTCTGACCGGGCGCAGGCCCTGCCGGGGGAGCCTCTCAGGCGCGCTCGTGGCCGTAGCTGGCCAGCATATTGTCCTTCAGCTCCATGAGCCTGGGGGAGAGGTCCACGTAATACTGGTGGGGGAAGTCGAAGCGCTTTACCTCCGGCCAGAGAGTGCTCACGTTGTAGGCGCAGGAAGTGCGGATATCTTTCAGGGAGGGCAGAGTATAGACCAGCTCGCCGCCCTTGAATATGGGCTGGAGCAGTTCCACGGCCCGGAAATTCCTCATGGTCTTGCGTTTCCAGCGGTCGTGGGGATGGCAGATCTCCAGGGGCTGGCTGTCGTCCACGGTCTCGTCGTAAAGGCAGATATAGTCCGCCTCGGCCATGCCGGTGTCCCGATTGAAGAAGCGGTAGACTTTTTTGAAGCCGGGGTTGGTTATCTTGCCCACGTTTTCGCTGACCTTTATCTTGGGGAAGATGTTCCCCTGGCTGTCCTCCACGGCGCAGAGCTTGTACACTCCGCCGAAGACCGGGTCGCTCTTGGAGGTGATGAGCCGCTCGCCCACGCCGAAGGAATCAATTTTGGCTCCCTGGCGGATGAGCTCGGCGATGAGCCGCTCGTCCAGGGAGTTGGACACGGTGATGGTACACTCGGTCCAGCCGGCCTCGTCCAGCATCTTCCGGGCCTGCTGGGTGAGATAGGCCATGTCCCCGGAGTCCAGGCGGATGCCGCACTTGGTGATGCCCAGGGGCTTGAGGACATCGTTGAAAGCCCGGATGGCGTTGGGCACGCCGGAGCGGAGGGTGTTGAAAGTGTCCACCAGCAGCACGGCGTTGTTGGGATAGGTGCGGCAGTAGCTGACGAAGGCGTCGTATTCCGAGTCGAACATCTGCACCCAGGAGTGGGCCATGGTCCCGGCGGCGGGGACGCCGTAGAGCTGGTCGGACACGGTGCAGGCGGTGCCGGCGCAGCCGCCGATATAGGCGGCTCTGGCCCCGGTGACGGCTCCGGCTATGCCCTGGGCCCGGCGGGAGCCGAACTCCAGCACGGTGCGGCCCTCGGCGGAGCGGCAGATGCGGTTGGCCTTGGTGGCGATAAGGCTCTGGTGGTTGAACTCCAGGAGCATGTAGGTCTCCAGCAGCTGGGCCTGGATAGCGGGGGCCCGCACGGTTATCACCGGCTCGCCGGGGAAGATGGGGGTGCCCTCCGGGATGGCCCAGATGTCCCCGGTAAAGCGGAAGGAGCGGAGGTAATCCAGAAACTCCGGTTTGAAGAGCTTGCGGCCGGCCAGATAGCTGATATCCTCCTGGCTGAAGTGGAGGCTTTTAACGTAGTCCACTATCTGCTCCAGACCGGCCATGACGGCATAGCCGCCGCTGTCGGGGATGCTGCGGTAGAACATATCGAAATAGGTGATGCGGCTGTACATGCCTTCGGCAAAGTAGCCGTTACCCATGGTGAGCTCATAGAAATCGCATAGCATGGTAAGATTGATACCGCTGCTGTTCTGCATAGGATCACTCCCTGTTAAAAATTGTATATCCATTATATATTCTGTCCCAAAATAAGGCAATAGTCTGAGGGGAGTGTTAAAATCTTGTTTTATTTTCCGGGCATTTTATTTTTATTATAGGGCGGCTTTGCCGGTTGACTTTACCGAAAAATTATTATATTCTGGTATATGTTGAGGGCTGCGAGCAGAGGAGGTCCCATATGGAAAGAGACATTTTTGTTCCCGGCAGGACGGAGCTTGCCGGTAATCATACTGACCATCAGCGGGGCAGGATACTGGCTTCCGCAGTGGACCTGGGGCTGTTTGCCAGCTTCTGGCCCAACGGCAGCAATCTGTGCCATATCGAGTCGGAGGGCTTTGCGGACATCGACCTTCGCATCAACCAGCTGAATATACGCACTGCGGAGTTCGGCACCTCTCAGGCTCTGGTGAGAGGGGTGTTCGCCGCATTTCAGGAGCTGGGGCTGAACGTGGGCGGCTTTGAGGCCAGGGTGCGCAGCAGCCTGCCTGCGGGCTCAGGGCTCAGTTCCTCTGCGGCCTTTGCGGTGCTCATCGGCAGGATACTCAGCGAGCTGTTCAACGAGGGCAAGGTGGAGCCCATAGTCCTGGCCAGGGCCGCCCAGCAGGCGGAGAACCAGTACTTCGGCAAGCCCTGCGGACTGATGAGCCAGCTCACCTGCGCCTACGGACACACCGTGTATGTGGACTTCAAGACCGGGGAGATAGAGCCCATCAAGGCTGACTTTGCGGACATGGGCCTGGTCCTCTGCCTCACCGACACCGGCGGCAGCCATGCGGGGCTGGACACCTCCTATGCCCGTATCCCGGCGGATATGGTGTATATCGCCAACCTCTTTGACAAGGGCGTTCTGTCGGATGTGGACCCGGAGGAATTCAAGGCCAAAGGCTGGGACGCCTCCAACCGCCCGGTGCGGCGGGCCATGCACTTCTTCGGGGAGAACGAGCGGGTGCCCAAAATGAGGGACGCCCTGAAAGCCGGAGACGGCGAGACCTATATGCGCCTTATGAACGAGTCCGGCCGCTCCTCCGAGGAGCTGCTGAACAATATCATCACCTCCGCCACGGGGGACACCAAGCTCCAGCAGGGCCTGGAGCTGAGCCGCAAGCTCCTGGAGGGCGTGGGGGCCTGGCGGGTCCACGGCGGCGGCTTTGCCGGCTGCGTCCAGGCGCTGATGCCCATAGACTGCTTTGCCGCGTATAAGGCGGAGATGGAAAAGGTCTTTGGCCGTGGCAGCTGCCACGTGATACGTCTGGTGTAAAGCACACAGAGGTAATATAACAGCAAGCCCCCGGCTCTAGCCGGGGGCTTGCTGTTATATTACCTTATTCCCCGTCACATCTTCTCCGGGGCGTGAACGCCGATGATGCCCAGGGACAGGGCGATGACCCGGCGCACGCAGTCGGCCAGGAGCAGGCGGGCGGCCTGGATGTCAGGCTCGGCGCCCTTGATGCGGCAGACGGTGTAGAAGCGGTGGAAGCGGGCGGCCAGCTCCGTGACATAGCGGTTGAGGCGGCTGGGGTCGTAGTCTCTGGCGGCCAGGTGCAGCTCCTCCGGCAGGGCGGCCAGCTGCTTTATCAGCTCCTTTTCCTCCGGGCCGGACAGAAGGGAGACATCGGCGCTGTCCGGCACCTGATGGCCCTCGGCGGCCAGGGCGGAGATGAGAGTGCAGATGCGGGCGTGGGCGTACTGAACGTAGTATACGGGGTTTTCGCTGTCCTGGCGGATGGCCAGCTCCAGGTCGAACTCCACCGGGGACTCGGGCCGGGAGTTGAAGAAATAGCGGGCGGCGTCCACGGGTATCTCGTCCAGCAGGTCGGTGAGGGAGATGGCCTTGCCGGTGCGCTTGGACATGCGCACCACTTCGCCGCCCCGGGTGAGCTTCACCAGCTGCATGAGCACAACGTCCAGCCGGTCTCCGTCCAGCCCCAGGGCATCCATGGCCCCCTTGAGCCGGGCCACATGGCCGTGGTGGTCGGCGCCCCAGACGTTTATCACCTTGTCGAAGTGCCGCTGTTCCAGCTTGTTGCGGTGGTAGGCGATGTCGGCGGCAAAGTAGGTGTAAAAGCCGTTGGCCCGGCGCAGCACGTCGTCTTTCAAATCCAGGCGCTCTATCTCCTCCTGGGACTTGCCGGCCTTGGCATAGTGCTCCCGGAGTATCTGGGAGGTCCTGAGCCAGAGGGCGCCGTCCTTTTCGTAGGTGTAGCCCCGCTGAGTGAGCTTGTCCACAGTTTCGGCCACATAGCCGGACTCGTGGAGGCTGGACTCGAAGAACCATTGGTCGTATTTTATGCCGTAGCGCAGCAGGTCGCTCTTCATTTTGGGGATGTTCTGCTCCAGGCCGAATTTGGCCATGGCCTCATGGCGCTGGGCGGTGGGCAGGTTCAGCCAGCCGTCACCGTGGGATTCCCGGAAGAGCTTTGCCAGTTCCTTTATATCGTCCCCGTGGTAGCCGTCCTCGGGGAACTCCACCTTATCCTCTCCCAGCAGCAGCTGCTGATAGCGCACGTCGATGGAGTTTGCGAATTTCTCTATCTGGTTGCCGGCGTCGTTGACGTAGAATTCCCGCCACACATTGTAGCCCACCCTGTCCAGCACGCTGGCCAGGGCGTCTCCCAGCACGCCGCCCCGGGCGTTGCCCATGTGCATGGGCCCGGTGGGGTTGGCGGAGACGAACTCCACCATCACCTTCCGGCCCAGGCCCTCGTTGCTGCGGCCGTAGTCATCCCCCTGGGAGGTGACGGCTTTGAGCACGTCGGCGTACCAGCTGTCCGCCAGGCGGAAGTTGATGAAGCCGGGGCCGGCGGCTTCCACGGAAGAAAACCAGCTGCCTTCCAGTTCCATGTTGGCGATGAGGGCTTCGGCGATCTTCCTGGGGGCCATGTGCAGCTGCTTTGCTCCGGCCATGGCGTGGTTGGCGGCGAAGTCGCCGTTAAGGTTGTCCTTGGGTATCTCCACGGTGCCGGACAGCTCCGCGCCGGCGGGGAGCTGCCCGGCCTGGGCGGCCTTTTGGTAAGAGCGGGCCAGGATATCGTTGATGCTGTCCTTGGCGCTTTGTATCATGTTAGCCATGTTGATTTTCTCCCATCTGCTTTTGTTCTGTGATTTCCAGGTGAAACCTGTTTTTTGTCACCACTGTGTGTTCCATATCCACCACATAGTCTATATCCACCTGCCCGCCGCTGCCGTCCAGGCTGTGGGATATGCGCCGGGTGCTGATGTTCATGGTGGCGGTGCCGTAGGGGGTGTTGTAGAGCAGGGAGCTCTTCTCCCCCTCCCGGAATATCATGCGGCTGGTTATCATGCCGTCCCTGTCCACCACCACCTGGTCGGGCATGACGATGACGCTGGTGCGGGTACCCTCCATGCCGGTGACCTCCGTCTCCATGTAGCTGAGGCAGCCCACCTCGCCGTCGTAGCCATACAGGCCGTCGGTGGTGAAGTCCAGATAATCCTCCTCATCCGTGTCGCAGCAGTGGACGGTGCGGATGGATATGACTACGTCTTTCATCATTTTAAAAGCGATCTCCGTATCTATGATTTTATCTCCATTACAGGCAGCTGCCGGGCCTTTATATCCCGGGCCAGGAGCCTGGAAGCGGCGGCGGAGAATTCCCCGGCGTCGCCGCTGGTGTAATACAGGGTCTCTCCGCTGCCGCCGGTAAGCCCGTTTTGCTCCAGCCTCAGGCAGGCGGCCCGGGCGGCGCTCCGGGAGGCGCTCACCAGCTTGACGTCCTCCCCCAGGAAGGCGCTTATGGCCGGCGCGATGAGCCCATAGTGGGTGCAGCCCAGCAGCAGGGCGGCGATGCCCGCCTCCTTTGCCGCTGCCAGGGAGTCCTCCACAGCTTTCTTCAGCTCGGGGTCATCCTCCCCGGTGTGGCCGCTCTCGATAAGGGGCACGAATCTGGGGCAGGGGAGGTCTATTATCTCCCGCCCGGGGCAGAGCCGCTCCAGCTCCCGGCGGAAGGCACCGGCCCGGATGCTGGCCTGGGTGGCGATGATGCCCAGGGGCGCCTCGCCGGGGATAAGGCTCATGTCCCGGATGCCCGGCTTGAGCACGCCCACGGTGGGCACGGGGAAGCTCTCCAGAATACGGGAGGCGTTGCTGGACACGGTGCCGCAGGCGGCGATTATCAGTTTGACGGAAAAGGAGGCCATCAGCTCCAGGTCCTGCCGGGCCATTGCCATGAGCTCCTTTTTGGACTTTGCCCCGTAGGGCACCCTGGCGCTGTCGGCAAAGTAGATGATGTTTTCTCCGGGCATGAGCTCTCTCAGGGCAGACAGGGCCGTGAGCCCTCCCAGGCCGGAGTCGAAAATACCGATAGCTCTGTTGTCCATCAAAGTCCCCCTTTGCGTGCAAGGTGCCGGCGAAAGGCTGCCGACACTTAAATATACCTCAAAACTCCGCCCAATACAAGGAAAATTTATTTAAAGGCCGGGGCTTTTCGGGCAAAAACAGGAAAATTGTTGGCAATATCCATTGCTCTTTGATATAATAAGAGTATAATATATCCGGTCAGCAAGGAGGCGTTAGCATGAATATAGAGCTGAGCGAAAAAGAGTTCAGGCGTTTGCTTGACATGGTATATATAGGCAACTGGATATTGAATTCTACCCGGGGCGACGACCGCTTTGAGGACTATGACCTTCTGCAGGAGAAGCTGTTCGCCCTGTGTCCCGGCCACGGCATGCGCTCCCTGGTGGAGACCTGGCAGGGCCACATTTTCCCCTCCCGGGCCTATGAGGACGGGGGCATACACGAGGCCATAGCCGATTACGAGGACGCCGTGTTCTATAACATCCTGGCGGAGGAGCTGGCCCGGCGGGACCTGGGCCTGGAAAACAGCGACCCGGAGGACTTCACCCAGCTCCAGGAGCGGATGGAGGAGTACATGGACGAATTCGATAAAAACGGTCTGAATACCATTAATATTGATATTTGACGGGGACTGGAAAAATGCATGACGAATTGACAAAAGAGGATATAAAAAAGATGCGCCAGGAGCTGGATTACCGGCGGCTGGAGCTGATGCCCGGGCTCATCGAGGAGGTCAAGCGCACCAGGGCCTTCGGCGACCTGAGCGAGAACTTTGAGTACAAGGCCGCAAAGCAGGCCCAGAACAAGAACCGCAGCCGTATCCGCTATCTGGAGGGCATGATAAAATCCGCCAAGATAATCGACGACGATTCCGCCGAGGATGAGGTGGGGCTCTTCGACAAGGTGGAGATATACATGCCCGAGGACGACGAGACCGAGGTGATACAGGTGGTCACCACCGTGCGCTGCGACCCCAGAAAGGGCCTTATAAGCAAGGAGTCCCCCTTCGGCCGCCAAGTGCTGGGGAAAAAGGTGGGGGATGAATTTACCGTCCAGGTCAACGACAGCTATTCCTATAAAGCCCGGATCCGCTCCATCACCAAAATGAAGGACGACGGCTCCGCCCCTCTTCTGGAGTACTGAGTCTCCCAGAACAGTCAAAATACCTCCCGCCCGGAGAAAACCGGGCGGGAGGTATTTTAATGCAAAGGCTGGTTAAGTAAGGCGCTCTGAGCCCCTATCAGAGGAAGGGGTCCACCGTGCCGCCGCCGGGCAAAAGCTCCTGGCCGCCGCCGTAGGAGGGCTCAGGGGAGAGCTGGCCGCCGGGTATTGCTGCCTGGCCGCCGTGGATGCCCGGGTCTACGTATACCAGGATGCTCACGTCCAGAGACACGCCGTAAGAGTTGTTCACTTCCTGGGGCAGGGAGGCGGTGCCTGTGACGGTGAGCACCTGGGCCCCCTGGACCTGGCTGTCATAGGCCATATACTCCACGTCCCACCAGACTCTGGCCTTGTACTGGCTTCTGATACCGAGGGTGTTTACAAGCTCCAGCTCCGTGGGCAGGGCCGCCGCCACGTTGCTGAATACGTCGCCGTCGGCGCTCACGTGTACGCTCTCCGGCTCCACAAAGGCCTGAAGCTCCTCATTGAGCAGGGTAAAGGATATGACGCCCTCCGCACCCCTGTAATTGACCGTGGGCTCCACGCTGGCTTTCACGTACCAGAGCCCGGGGGCATTGTTCACATCCCAGGGCCCGAAGGGGCCGTCGGGGTTCTGGCTGTAGCTGAAGCTGACGCTGCCGTAGGCGGACTGAGCACTGGGCATGGGCTCCGAGCCGTAGGCCACATCGCCGCAGGAGAAGCCATAAACATCGTTTCCGGCCACATCCACCGTGAGCAGGCCCTCCACGAAGTTGAGCACATAGTTGCTGCTGTAACCCTCGGCCAGGGCCAGGCTGCCCTGGTGGATGCGGTAGGAGCCCACATCCTCCCCATAGTCCCTCTCCGGCTGGCCGGTGAGAGCGGGAAGCTGGGCCTCATCGCAGCTGTAGCTGAGCACCGGGTCGAATTCCCCGTATATCTTATGCAGGGAGTCGGCCTTCACGGTGATGGTCCTGGGCTGTATGCTCCAGATTAGGTAGTTGCCCTCGGCGCCGTCCAGACTGTAGTTGGGGTCGTCCAGGGCGGTGACCCAGGCGGCATAGTCCCCGGCGTCCGCGGCGGCGGAGCCCTCATAGCCGGTGCAGCTCACGCTGTCTCCCGCCAGGGCGTTGGCCACATAGGCGGAGACCTGCTGCTGGGCGCCGCTGTAGACCAGAGGCTGGCTGTAATCCCAGGCGATCTGAGCGGTAAGGGGATAGATGACACAGTCGGAGACCAGGCAGGCCTTCGGGGCCTGATAGTACTGGGCGTACTCGCCCAGGTCATAGCTGACGGTGACGGTCTTGCCGTAGCCGGCGTTCTTGTCCTCGTAACGGGCCGTGGCCTGGACGGGGATGCTGCCCTCGTCCTCAGGGCGGAAGCCGGATATGGTGCCGGGGGAGAGGAGCTGGGCGGCGTCGCTGCCGTCATAGGTCTTTTCCGTGAGCACCTCAGGCTGGGTCTCCAGATAGAGGAGCCGCTTGCCGGCGGTAAAGGAGGCGCTGGCGGAGACATTGCCGTATACGCCGTTGCCCGCCTTGGTGGCGGTGACGGTGAACTCGCCTGTGCCGGTGACGTATACGTCTCCCGTGTCGGCGTTCACCACGGCGCAGTCGCCGGAGCTGAGCTGCCAGCTGACGGGCCCGTCCCCGGAGCCCCCGGAGACGGAGAGGGTGAAGGCCTGGCCGTAGCAGACGGTCTCGGGCAGGCCCTCTATGGAGAGGGACTGCTGGCTGCCCTGGCTTATCTCAAAGTCCCAGGAGCTGTCGCTGAGGCCCTGGGCGCCTTCATAGCTGTCGTTCTCTTGTACGTCTATGTATATGCTGTAGCTGCCGGGCTGGCTGGGTATCTCATAGCTCTCGCTGCCGTCCTGGGATCGGACATACCTCACGGCAATGTCCATACCCTGGGGGGAGGAGAGGAGCACCGGGGTCTTGCCGCTGCCGTCGTAGCTGAAGCTGCGCTCCTGGGTGAAGACGAAATCGGAGATGTTGGGAGCTCTGCGCCCCACCTCCACGGTGCAGCTGGCCACGAAGCCGGACTCGGTCTCCACGCTGAGCTTGGCGGTGCCGGCGGAAAGGCCGGTAATACGGCCGTCGGAATCCAGAGAGATGACGTCCTCGTCGTCGCAGGTCCAGACAAGGCCGCTGGTGTCGCTGTTGGCAGGCTCGGCCGTGATGCCGGGCATGCGGCTCTCACCCACTGCCAGCTCCAGAGTCTCCGCCAGGCTGACGGACTGGGCGGGCTGGGTCCTCCACTGGGCGTAGAGGGTGACGCTGCCCCCGTTTTCCCCGCAGAGATTGCATACGCTGTCCCGGTCTGCATATTCCACAGGCCCCTGGGGGCTGAGGCTCCAGCCGTCGAAGACATAGCCCTCCCGGGTAAAGCTGCACTCCGCCAGCTTGAAGGGCACGGTGTAGCGGCAGGCCTGGGCCTCCATTGAGCCGCTGCCGCCGTTGGGATCAAAAATCACGCTGTAGTTGTTGAACTCATAGTTGGCGGAGAGGGTCTTGTCGAAAGTGACCACGTCGCTCTCGCTGACCCGGCGGCCGCTGTAATCCCAGTAGGTGAAGGTGTAACCCTCTTTTACCGGCACGGGCAGAGATCCCAGGGCCTCTCCGTTGGTGTACATCCTGAAGCTCTCGTCCACCGTGCCGCCCTTGGCGTCGAAGTCCACCCGGCAGGCCAGGGAGAACTTGAGCTGTCCGCTCTCGCCCATGATGACGCCGAAGTCGTCGATGTTGCTTATAAAGCAGTCCTCCAGGGACTGGGGAGCCTGAGAGGCGTCCCGGGTGAAGCTGCTGTCGTCGGTGTACTCAAGGCTGATGCCGATGCAGCTGTCGGGATTCAGGGCGCTGACGGACAGGGTCTCCGCGCTGTGGAGATAGAGATTGGGGCCGCGGCTGCTGCACAGGTTGCCGTCGATGTCCATGGTGCCGGAGAAACTCAGGTTCTCCAGCTCGTTGACGTATACGCCGCCCCCGTCCAGGGCGCTGTTGCCGCTCACTCTGTCGCCGGACAGCTCCACGTCGATGAAGCTGTTGCCCTGAAGGAAAATGCCGCCGCCGTTATTCACGGCGCTGTTGTCCTGGATGCTGCAATTGGATATGAGCTTGCTCACATCCCTTGTAAAGGCAAAGCTGATGTATATGCCGCCGCCGTCGCCGGAAGCGGAGTTGTCATTTATCTCTCCGCCCAGTATCTGGAATACTCCCACGCCGGTGGAGGCTATGCCGCCGCCGTTGACGGCGCTGTTGCCGGATATCTCTCCGCCCTCCATGACGAAGTCGGAGGCGGGGGTGCCGCCGCTGACGCAGATGCCGCCGCCGGAATTGGCCGCGGTGTTGTCCTTTATCTCCACGCCGGCGCCCATGGTGAAGCCGGCATACTCGTCCACATATACTCCGCCGCCGCAGGCGTGGGGAGCCGTGACCTCATTGCCGGAGACGCTGCCGCTGAGCATATCCATCCGGCAGTTCTTGATGTATATGCCGCCGCCGTGGCCGGCGGAGCCGTTGTCCAGGATATCCACGGCGGAGAGGATTATCTCGTCCTCCCTGTCTGCCTCGGCGTAGATGCCCGCTCCGTTGTATTCACAGTTGTTGTCCTCTATCCGGCAGGAACTGATGTCTGCCGGGCATCTCAGATATATGCCGCCGCCGGACTTGGCGCTGTTTTCCCGGAGCTCGCCCCCCTGGATGCTTATGGATGCGCTGCCGGCGCCAAAGATACCGCCGCCCCTGGTGGCCTGGTTGCCGGAGACGCAGCCGCCCTCCATGGTCAGGGAGGCGTTTTCGCCCACATAGATGCCGCCGCCCTCAGTGGAGCTGCCGCCGCTGATGCAGCCTGTGGAGCAGCAGTCGCAGAGGCGGAGGCTGGCGCCCTCGGAGACGGTGATCACGCTGCCGGTGCCGGTGCCGGTGACGCTGTGGCCGTTGAGGCACAGCTCCACCTGGCCCTTTATAACTATGTCTCCCGACAGGTCATCCCGCAGGTAGTACTTGCCGTTTTCCAGAGTCTTCCTGTTGCCGGAGCCCACGGAAGTCCAGCCCTCGTGGCCGCCGTGGCCAAGAGCCATAGCGCAGGGAGAAAGACAGAAAAAAATCAGGACAAGGGCCAAGGCCGCTGCCGCCATGCTTATCGATCTGTAAACTGTTCTCTTCATGTCTCTCTCTCCAAGCCCCAATGAAATAAGCAAAAAATAAAACACTTTACATATAATCGTTGACATAATCTTAAGTGTTATTAATTATAGAGTCGACATAACGCATAAGCAAGGACTTTCTTTTGTAATTTTCTGTAGTATTCTGCAATATACGACTGTTTGG
>DVHY01000208.1 GCA_018711755.1 Candidatus Limivicinus faecipullorum
GAAAGCATAGCTCACCGTTGCAAAATGGGGTATCTCATCCAGCAGTCCATAGCCCAGAAACCAGCGGTAGGACAAGGTGTCCTGTATCCTCTGGTAGGTCTGCCGCAGGGATGGGATGCCGTACAGATGCCGGATTAGAACCATCTTGATGAGCACCACCGGGTCTGTGCCCGGCCTGCCGTTGTCATGGCAATAGTACGGCTCCAGCCGCTCATACAGCCAGTCGTAGTCCATGACTTTCTCAATCTTCCGCAGCAGATGGTCCTTCGGTACCAAGGCATCCAGGTCCGTTATGACAGGTTCTCTCCGTGAATCTTTTCTCCAGCTTTCCATCTCTTCACCCCGGCCTCTATTATACCGTATTCACGGGCGCTTGGAAAGTTTTTTGACAAGCTGAAATGGGAGCGGGAAAAATTCCCGCTCCCATTTATTTCAGCCTTATTGCAGCTTTTTCTTTCATATGTTATATTGTATCCATCCTGTGTTATTTCAAATTTTATATGGGAGGACTGATAATATGAGGAAAAAGCTATGCCTTCTGCTGTCCCTGCTGCTCCTTGCGGCCATGCTGGGCGCCTGCGGCGGAGAGCCGGAAGAGAGCACCATAGCCCCTGTCGCTACTCAAGCCCCTGAAAGCCCTGCCGCCCAAGAGACCGCCGGGGAAGAGCCGGATGCCGCCGACGGCGGGCCCGCAGAAGCGGAGCGCCAGCTTAGTCTTGGATATTTTTCAGGCTCCACCTATACAAACAGCTACGCCGGCTTCGGCTGTACCCTGGACGGCAGCTGGACTTTTGCCGACGCCCAGCAGCTTCAGCAGCTCACCGAAGCCTCGGCGGGACTGGTGAGCGAGGCGGATGTGGAGAACTATTTCAGCACCACCAACACCACCAGCCTTACGGACATGTACGCCGAGAGCAGCGAGATGATGGCCACCGTCAACGTGCTCTACTCCAAGGTCAGCGTGGCCGAACGCCTGGCCTATTCTACTCTGGATGAGGAGGGCGTGATCGACGCCACCCTGGCCCAGTCTGAGCAGCTCAAATCCATTTACGAGTCTATGGGTGTGTCCATTACCAGCACCGAAAAAGTCCTGGTGAACTTCCTGGGTGAGGAACACTACGCCATGAAAACCGTCACCGACACCGGCGGCGTTGCAGGGTATATGCTCCAGTTCATAGATCCTTTCCGGGGCTCCTACTCCATAACCACCACCATAGTCTGCTATGGTCAGGACAATACCCAGGCCGTGGCCGACATGTTCTTCCCTGTGGAAGGCTGAATCCCGGCCCTGTATAAAACAGAGACCGGCCCCGGAGAGTGCGTCTCTCCGGGGCCGGTTTTCATCGTTTCAGAAATTTTTAATCCTTTATCAGGTTCAGCTTTCTGGCCCAGTGGCCCTTGTAGTAGTAGATGAGCAGCAGGGCGCTGCACATCATCCAGCCCATGGGGTAGCCCAGGGCGATGACCCCGGCGGTTGCCCCCAGGCGGGAGACGATGAAGAGGTATATCTGCCGGAAGACCACGAAGGAGAAGAGCATGATGTACATGGTGTTCTTGGTGTCCCCGGCTCCCCGGAGGGCCCCGGAATACACCTGGTTTATCACAAAGGCAATGTAGAAGGGAGAGCATATGCGCACAAACAGCGTGCCGAATTCTATGACGTCGGCGTCGCCGTTGAACAGGGCCGTGAGCTGAGGGGCAAAGACCATCATGGGCACCAGGATGATGACCGTGACTATAAGGCCCATTATCATGCCGTAGCGGGGGCCGGCCTTGGCCCGCTTCAGGTCCCCCGCCCCCAGGTTCTGGCCCACAAAGGTGGTCAGGGCCAGGGACAGGCTCTGCATGGGCAGCATGGCCAGAGCGTCCAGCTTGTTGTAGGCTGTCCAGCCCGCCATGCAGGAGCTCTCAAAGTGGTTGATGTAGCCCATGACGAAGATATTGGAAAAGGCAGTTATGCCCATCTGCAAAGATGAGGGTATGCCTATGTTGCAGATGCGCCGGAGCATGCCCTTGTGCATCCTCAGCCGGGAGATTTCCAGACGGTAGGAGTCCTTGGAGCGCAGCAGAAGCAGCATGACCAGAATGGCAGAGACAAACTGGGATATTATGGTGGCTATGGCAGCGCCGGCTATGCCCTGCTTCAAAACCGCCACGAAGAACAGGTCCAGCACCGTGTTCATCACGGCGGAGAATATAAGGAAGTACAGAGGCCGGGTAGAGTCCCCCACGGCTCTCAGTATACCGGAGCCTATGTTATACAGCAGCAGGCCCGACACCCCGCCGAAATAAATGCGTAAGTACAGCTCCGCCTCCAGGATGACGTCCGAAGGCGTATCCATCAGCTCCAGCATCAGAGGCGTGGCCCAGACGCCCACCACCGTGAGCACCACGCAGGTGATAAGGGTTATCATCACCGTGGTATGTACCGCCTTGCCCAGCTTCTCCTCATCCTTGGCCCCATAGTACTGGGATATGACCACTGAGGCTCCGGCGGCAAGGCCGCTGAACAGGCCGATGAGGGTGTTGATTATAGGCCCGGTGCATCCCACCGCCGCCAGGGCCTGCTTGCTTACAAAGTTGCCCACTATCAGGGAGTCCACGGTATTATACAGCTGCTGGAAAAGATTGCCCAGCATCAGAGGCACCGCAAAGGCAAAAAGCAGCTTTGATATGCTGCCATGGGTCATGTCAGTATCATGACTTGCTTTATGCAGTATGGACAAGTCAAGCCCTCCTCCATATATACATTCAAAAAAAGTATATGCCCCTTTCGAC
>DVHY01000209.1 GCA_018711755.1 Candidatus Limivicinus faecipullorum
TTTACCGGAGTTGTTGCCATGCAGCAGCTCTTTTCTTTTTCCCCCTTTTCTCAGGGAGAAGAGCTGCGGGGAGAATCGACGGGTATCACATTCAGCTCCGGCATAGACTTGTTAAAGGAGCTGTGAATAAAGGAGAGGACAATATGCAGGCAATTTTGGATTTCTTTACGGGACCCCTTAACACGGTGGCATGGCTGTACATCTTCCTGCCCTGTGTCATGATAGGCGGTGTGCTGCTCACAGTGAGGAGCGGATTCATCCAGTTCCGGCGCTTCGGCTACGCCATGAAGAACACCGCCGGAAAGATGTTTAAAAAGGCGGAGGCCGGCCACGGTGCGGTCACGCCCCTCCAGGCCGTGACCACGGCCCTGGCCGCTACGGTGGGCACAGGCAACATAGTGGGCACCTCCCAGGCCATCGCCCTGGGCGGCTACGGAGCGGTGTTCTGGCTCTGGCTGGCGGCCCTCATGGGCATGGTGGTGAAGTATTCCGAGGTCACGCTCTCCGTCCACTACCGCCAGAGAGACGTCCACGGCGACTGGGTGGGCGGCCCCATGTACTACATCACCAACGGCATGGGTGCAAAGTGGAAATGGCTGGCTGTCGTCTTTGCCGTTTTCGCAGTGCTGGCATCCTTCGGCATTGGCAATATGAGCCAGGTCAACTCTATCACCGGCTCCATCACCGACGCCATAAATGTGTTCTTTAATCTCAGCGAGGCGGGCAAGACCACCGTACACTGGATACTGGGCATCTCCATGGCCCTGCTCATCGCCGTCATTCTTCTGGGCGGCATAAAGCGCATAGGCAGCGTCACCGAAAAGCTGGTGCCTTTCATGAGCGTCATCTACATCATTGTGTGCGTTGTGGTGCTCATCTGCCACGCCCAGAACATCCCCGGCGCCCTCGTGAAGATATTCAGCGCCGCCTTCGCCCCCAGGGCCGTCATGGGCGCCGCCTCCGGCATAGCCCTGAAGCAGGCCATAGTCTGGGGCCTTCGCCGCAGCGCCTTTTCCAACGAGGCAGGCCTCGGCTCCGCCGGTATCGCCCACGCAGCCGCCGACGCCCCCAGCGCCGTGGACCAGGGCCTCTACGGCATTTTCGAGGTCTTCATGGACACTCTGGTCATCTGCTCTCTCACTGCCCTGACCATCATCTGCAGCGGCATAGACATCAGCTTCGGCACCAAGCCCGGCTCCGAGCTCATTATGGCCGCCTTCTCCACCGTCTTCGGCGAGAAGTTTTCCTCGTTGTTCGTGGCTGTGGCATTGATGCTCTTCGCTTTCTCCACCGTTCTGGGCTGGGCCCTCTACGGGACCCGTTGCACCCAGTACCTCTTCGGCAGCAAGAGCATCCGTATCTACCAGGTGATCTTCGCCCTTATCATCGTGGTGGGCTGCGTATCCCCCATAGACGTGGTCTGGGATGTGGCGGACACCTTCAACGGACTTATGGCCGTGCCCAACTTCGTGGCCATCTTTGCCCTGTCAGGCGTGGTGGCTAAGCTCACCAAAGAGCACTTCGAGGGTGTGGAAAGCAAGCTGAGAAAGTAAAAAGAAAATCCCGCAGATAATGTTGCCGGCAGGCGGAAACTTCCGCCTGCCGGCTTTGCGTCTGTATGCCTCTTGCCGGGAGCTCTCCCGCTCCCGTTTCAATTTGATTTAAAATGCCGGGATATCCCCAGACACAGCAGGACCAGGGCCGCGGCGGCAAAGACGATAATCAGCCCGGCGTACCAGGTCAAGGGGCCATAGGGCAAGGCTTTTACGAAGGGCGTTGCCAGGGTATAGTTGTCGACGGCCCCACGCCAGCCGTAGACCGGGGCCAGGGCGGCGTCCAGGAGGAACGGCCAGGTCCAGAGCCACAGGGCGGTATATCCGCAGGCGGCGGAGCAACGAAGAGGGCGGCTCACCGGCAGGTAGCGCAGGCACAGCATCACGCCCCAGGGAGGGGCCATAGGTATTAGGCAGACCAAAACATTTATCAGGTAATACTCCGGACGGACACGGCTGCCGGCGGCAGTGCCCAGGACGACTATGAGCAGCAGGAGCAGGCTCTCCAGGGAGAAATACAGCAAGAGCAGGTTCCTGCCCCAGAAGCCGGGGAGCCGCAGCTGCCGCAGCACCGGGGGCAGCAGCACCAGGCCTATTCCGAAGAGCGTTGACACCGCCGCCAGAATAAACCAGCTGCCGCCGGTGTGGATGCAGGAGACCAGCAGCAGCAAAAGCAGCAGGGCGGTCTCTATGCCCGCGTAGAGGCTGAATTTCCTGGACTCAAGGCTTTGAGGCAGGGGAAACTGCCGGAGAAAGACCGGCAGGAAAAACAGGCCCAGGCCAAAGAGAAGGGCGCAGGCAGTTAGGGTAAACCAGCTGCCGCCGGTGTAAAAGCTGCACACCAGCAGCAGGAGCAGCAGCATCAGGCTTTCCGAGGCCAGATACAGGGAGAGCTTGCAGCGCCGGTACTTCTCCGGCAGCAGGGGGCTCCTGAGCAAAAAGGGCAGGAACACAAGGCTGAGACCGAAGAGCACCGCTATGCCGGCCCAGCCGAACCAGTTTTCTCCCAGGTAGAGACAGCAGCTGAGAAGCAGCAGCTCCAGGGATAAGGTGAAGCCGCCCAGACTCAAAAGACGGCGGCGGGGTTCCCACCGGCTGTTCAGGGCGCAGAGGCTGGGGGTCAGGGTCAGGGAGGCGCACATCAGCACCGAGAACAGCGCAATGAAAAACCAGTCCAGCCTGCCGGCGACGGAGAGATTTACGATGGCGCAGATGAGGAGTATGGCGCCGTAAAATATATACTGACTCAGCCGGGTATTCCGGCAGAGCTTTATATATCGCTCCGCCAGGCGGAAGGAATCCCGCTGGCGGGTGTCTTCGCTGCCGGAGAGAAGCTCGTGCTCCGATACCTCCAGCACGGCGCAGATGTTTTGCAGCAGGGTGATGTCCGGGTAGCTCAATCCCCGCTCCCATTTGGAGACGGCGGACTCGGTGACAAAAAGCCGGGAGGCAAATTCCTTCTGGGTAAGCCCCAGCTCCCGGCGGCGCTGGAGAATGAACATGCCGA
>DVHY01000210.1 GCA_018711755.1 Candidatus Limivicinus faecipullorum
TTCTCCTATGTGCTGTGGGCGGCGGTGCTGCTGCTGTTTATCGACAGGCCGCTTATGAGCTTTGCCGCCATGGCCGCCGCCAGCTTCTCGGCCGAGAAGATGCCTTCGGACTTTGTGCCCTCCATGCTCTACCTGCTCCACAACGGGGCCAGCTTCTTCCGCATGGGCATCTGGACCACGGTGCGCATCGCCCTGCTGGGCACCCTTATCGCCTTCGTGCTGGCCCTCTTCATGGTCACGCTGCGCATACAGAAGCCCGACCGCCAGGACAACGACCTGGTCCGCTTCCTCAAGTACATAGGCAGCCGCTTTGCCAGCATCTACATCACCGTCATCCGGGGCACTCCCATGATGGTCCAGGCCCTTATCTTCTACTATGCCGGCTTCAACATCTTCAAGGGTACCGGCATGAGCGTAACGGAGATAAACCAGATCTGGAGCTTCTTCATTTCCGGCCTCATCACCGTCTCCCTCAACTCCACCGCCTACCTGGCGGAGGTGCTGAGAGGCGGCATAGAGTCCATAGACCACGGCCAGACCGAGGCCGCCCGCAGCCTGGGCATGACCGGCTGGCAGACCATGCTGAAGGTGGTCTTCCCCCAGGCGGTGAAAAACAGCATCCCCGCCATAGGCAACGAGTTCATCATCAACATCAAGGACTCCTCGGTGCTGTCGGTCATAGGCTGCATGGACCTGATGTATGCCACCACTTCCGTCAGCGGCATCTACTTCAAGGCCCTGGAGACCTATTGCATCGCCGCCGTGTTCTACCTTATAATGACGTATCTGTCATCCCAGCTTATGAAGGCTATCTCCCGGAAGCTGGACACCAACGTGCGGGAACTGCCCAGCTCCAACTGAGGTGAAGACTATGGAACCGATAATCAAAATAGAAAAGCTGGAAAAGTCTTTCGGCAGCCTTAAGGTCCTCAAGGGCATAGACCTGGAGGTCATGCCCGGGGAAGTGGTGTGCATCATCGGCGCCTCCGGCTCCGGCAAGAGCACCCTGCTGCGCTGCATAAACCTCCTGGAATACGCCGACTCCGGCCATATCTGGTTTGACGGGGAGGACCTGATGGACCTGAGCACCAATCTCAACGCCCTGCGCCAGCGCATAGGCATGGTGTTCCAGAGCTTCAACCTTTTCAACAACAAGAACGTGCTGGACAACTGCACCATGGCCCCTATGACCGTAAAGAAGATAAAGCGCCAGCAGGCGGAGGAGACGGCGATAAAGCACCTCAAGAACGTGGGTCTGGGTGACTTTATAAACGCCGACAGCCGCCGCCTCTCCGGCGGGCAGAAGCAGAGAGTGGCAATAGCCCGGGCTCTGTGCATGGAGCCGGAGATAATGCTCTTTGACGAGCCCACCAGCGCCCTGGACCCGGAGATAGTGGGCGAGGTGCTGGACGTTATGAAGAATCTGGCCGCCCAGGGCATGACCATGATAGTGGTCACCCATGAGATGGCCTTTGCCCGGGAGGTCAGCGACCGGGTGGTGTTTATGGATAACGGCGTTATCCTGGAGCAGGGCAGCCCCAAGGAAGTCTTCGGCAATCCCAGGGAGGCCAGAACCAGGGAATTCCTCAGCCGTTATCTGGAGGACAAATGACCGACTTTCAGAAGTTTTACAGGAACGAGGGGGATTACCCCCAGCTGGACGGGGAGGGGGCCTGCCGCCGCCTCTCCGCCGCCATAGCCTGCCGCACGGTAAACGGCACCGAGGGCTGCGACGGGGAGTTTGCCAAGCTGCGGCAGCTGGTCCATGACTCCTTCCCGGCGGTATCCGCCCGGGCCGTGACGGAGACCGTGGGCCGCAGCCTGCTCATCCGCATAGAGGGCAGGGACAAGAGCCTGAAGCCGGCCCTTTTCATGTCCCATCTGGACGTGGTGGGCGTGGAGGCCGGCACCGAGGGAGACTGGACTTACGGCCCCTTTTCCGGGGAGATAGCCCAGGGCTATATCTGGGGCCGGGGAGCCCTGGACATAAAGTGCCAGGTCTTCGGCGTGCTGGAGGCGGCGGAATACCTTCTCAGCCGGGGCTGCAGCCCGGAGCGGGATGTGTACCTGGCCTTCGGCGAGGACGAGGAGACCTTCAACACCGGGGCTCTGGCCATGGCCAAGCTGCTGGAGAGCCGGGGCGTGCAGCTGGAGTTTTTGCTGGACGAGGGCGGCGGCAGCATAGAGTCCGGGGCGGTCTACTGCGCCCCCGGAGTGAATGTCTGCCAGATACACCTGGCGGAGAAGGGCTACGCGGACCTGCAGCTCACCGCAAAGGGCAAGGGAGGCCACTCCAGCAACCCCTTCGGCGGCAGCTCCCTGGAGCACATGGCCGAGGCCATAAGCGCCATATGCGCCAGCGCCCAGGCGGCGGAAATGCCCAAGGCGCTGGAACAGTGCCTGAGAGCCATTGCCCCCTATGTGAGCGAGGAGCCTATGAAGAGCCTGGTGCAGGATATCCCCGGCAATGCCGGGGCAATAATGGAGTACTGCTCCACCGTGAGAGAGCTCTTCCCCCTCACTGCCACCACCATCGCCCCCACGATGATAAGCGGCGGCAGCCCCGCCTGCAACGTGCTGCCCCAGGATATCACCGCCAATATCAATTTCCGCCTCATACCGGGAGACAGCGCCGAGGACCTGAAGCGCCGCTGCTTCTCCGCCCTGGAGGGCATGCCGGTGAAGGCCAGGTTCACCCAGGCCAACGACCCCTCCCGACTGTCGGAAGCCTCCGGCTACGGTTATGAAAAACTCCTGGAGGCTATGAGATACTATTATGATAACGTGGTGTTCATACCCTCCATCAGCGCCGGAGCCACCGACGCCAGGCAGTATGAGAATATCTGCTCCGTCTGCCTGCGCTGCGCCCCCTTCCTCAGCGAAGCGGCGGAGACCGCCGGCCTGGTCCACGGCACCAACGAGCGCATCTCCCAGCGCAGCTATATCCAGGGTCTGCGGGTGCTGATACGCATCATGGAGAGCTCCTGCGGCTTTGCGGCCTCCTGAATATAAAATTATGTAAACC
>DVHY01000211.1 GCA_018711755.1 Candidatus Limivicinus faecipullorum
GAAATAGAGCTGCTCTGGTCTTTCAGAGGGGAAGAGGCCATAATTTTAGTCAGCAATATAATCAACTACGATGAAAACTCCGGCGAGGGACTGATGGAAATGCTGAACGACATGAATTATAAGTTCAGTTATCTGAAATTTTTCTCTAACAGAGGCTTTGTTATGGCCGAGATGGATCTGTTCCTGCGGGAGGATGAATACTTCCAGGATATATGCCTCGAGGCCATGCAGCTCATGCTGGACAATGTTGATGCAGCCTATCTGCTCCTGCTGCCCTTTGAGGCGGAAAACAGCCAAGTCACAGATGAAACTGGAGCCGGAAGGCCAGCGGCATAAAACAGAGCTTATGAAAGGAATTTCCTAAAAATCCTGATTTAAGTGAGGTTGGTTCAAAATGAAGAAAAGACTTATTTCCTGTATGCTGTTGGTTTTGCTCCTGTCGTCTCTTTTGCTCACCGGCTGCGGAGGCTCCTCCAAGGAGGTGCCGGACGCGCTTTTGGAGTTTGAACTGTATGACTGCGAGTATTATGAGAACGGCCGCCCTGGCTTCACTTGGACATCATCTCATGATTATGACAGTTCGGCCCATATCGACACCGTGGCTATCCAGGCGAGGATCGACTCCGAGTACGGCTTCCTCACAACTTACCGCATAGTCAAATACCAATATGACAGAGCTTCAGACAACTGGTCCGTGCTCTCCCGGGCAGATTGGTCTGAGCCGTACGTAAGCTACAACGACAATCTTATAGGCGAATGGGAAGGGACTTCTCAGATAGGCGGGGGCTTCTATAATATAACTATCGAAGAAGTCGACGGGGACAATATCCGCTTGAGCTACAGCATAGAAGATACTGCGGACGGCGGCCTTCTGGGAACAGACCTTGACTTTGAACTGTCCGGCGGCGGCGCCTTTACCGTTAGCGGAACGGACTCTCTCAACGTGACTCTGGAGCTGCCGGACAATATGAAGGAAGCGGGCATTTGGGGAGACAAAACGGCCAGCCTGTATATTCCCCTCAGCATTGACTACGGCGTGTACAATGTTTGGTGGACCTCAGTGGCTGTTATATCCGGGTAAAGAGCCGACAGCGCATGCCCGTATCGCATGGACACAGGAAAAGAATATTGCCGGCATAAACAGCGGGGAAGGCGTCTGCCTTCCCCGCTGCCGTATCCTCTGAGCGCCCGCTCTTCGGCCCTATCTCTCTGGATCGCGTCTTTATAAAGCCAAATTGCATCCAGCAAGTCCTGACCTCCCCATGAGGTTTTTCACCCTGCCGCTAATTTCCTGCACTAAAAAAAGAACTGCACCGCAGCTGTTAGATTGCACATCGCAAAGGCCTAACAACCAGGGTGCAGTTTTTTGTTAAACTTATCAGTCGGTCACATAGGGCAGGAGAGCGATCTGACGGGCTCTCTTTATAGCCTCGGTGAGCTCACGCTGATGCATGGCGCAGACGCCGGTAGTACGGCGAGGCAGGATCTTGCTGCGCTCGGACATGTAGCGGCGAAGCTTGGCGGTGTCCTTATAGTCGATAAAGGTGGCCTTATCAACGCAGAACTGGCAAACTTTTTTCCGTTTGCGATTCTTGGGGTTGTTCTTATCGAAAGCCAAAGCTGTATCCTCCTATCAAATATTTTTGTTGCGGCTTAGAAGGGCAGCTCGCCGTCGCCGTCATCCAGCTCCGCAAAGGGGCTTGCAGAGGGGGCGGAGGAAGCGGGGGCGCTGTAGGAGCGGCTCTCACCGCTGCTGTAGCTGCTGCCATAATTGCCGCCGTAGTTGCCGCTGTCACCGCTGTCGCGGCGGCGGCTCTCGCCGAAATAGACATTGTCAACAACGACCTCGGCGCTGCGGCGCTTGCCGCCTTCCCGGTCGGTCCAATCCCTTATCTGCAGGCGGCCTGAAACTACGGCCATGCTGCCTTTCTGGAAATATTTGCTGACAAATTCGGCTGTCTGACGCCAGGCAACGCAGTCAATAAAATCGGTCTGCTTTTCACCGCCGTCGCGGCTGCCATAGTCGCGATCCACGGCCAGGGTGAAGCTTGCCACCGGCGTCTGGGACTGGGTGTATCTGAGCTCCGGGTCACGGGTCAGCCGTCCCATAATGGTGATGTGGTTAAGCATACCTACGCTCCTTACTCTGCACGCAGGGTTATCAGGCGACGCAGGATGCCGTCAGTGATACCGAGAATACGGTCCAGCTCGGCGGGGAACTCGGGAGCGCTGGTGAACTTCATCAGCACATAGTAGCCCTCGGAAATGTAGTTGATCTCGTAAGCCAGTTTGCGCTTACCCATCTCCTCCATCTCGTCAAGAGTACCATTTGCTTCCACAAGTGCCTTGAACTTCTCAACAACAGCTGCGGTCTGCTCCTCAGTGAAGTTGGGGTTGATGATGTACATTACTTCGTACTTTTCGCTTGCTTTTGCCATGGTTGCACCTCCTTTTGGTCTATTGGCCCCCGCTCAGGCGGGAGCAAGGATTGCCCATCCCGTGGACAGGCTATATTATTATAGCGGTTTTCCCAGGATTGTCAAGGCTTTTCGCCTGAATAAAAGTAAAAAATTCTGAGAACGGATTTTGATTGCCGCTCTCAGAAAAACACTCAGCACTCCATCTGCTTACCCAGAAAGCAGGCAGCCATCTGTGCCAGCTTGTACTCCAGTTCGCTGCCGTCGCTGCTCTTGCCCTCGGAGATAAACAGGACGCAGCCCATAAGATCACCCTCGGATATAACCGGTACAGCCACCGACACGTGATATTTGTCGTTGAGCTGGGACACCGGCAGCAGATTACCTCCGGAATTAAGACGGTAAGGACTGCGCGCCTCCATAAGCTCCGACAGCTGTTGGCTGACGGGCTTTTCCAAAAGCTCACGCCGGGCACTGCCGGAGACGGCGATGAGGCTGTCCCTGTCGCATATGGCGGCCTGAGCGTCGGTAGTTTTGCGCAGACTGTCACATATCTGGGCGGCAAAATCTCCCAGTTCCCCTATGGGGGAATACTTCTTGAATATCAGCTCGCCGTCCTTGTCGGTGAATATCTCCAGGGGGTCGCCGTTACTGATAACACTGACATCGAAAACCTTGTCCTTTTGGTTCCTAGCGGACTGAATTAAACGGCATTGTAAGCTATTTTCGATGCCCTGATTAAAATTTACGGTTTCCTCCAGAGTCTCGCTGCGAAGTACTGAGTCGATGTCCCGCTGCAGCTTTATCTCCAAATGGTCCTCATAGACCAGCACCCTGTCGATGATGAGCTCCAGGTCGTTCCTGTCCAGCTTGTCCTTGCTGAGTATGTCCCGGAACACCTCCAGGGCCGTCTTTGCCGCCCGGTTCACCTTTATGACGGTGTTGCGCTTATCGGAGAGCAGGTCTATCTGGTGGTTCAGTCCGTCTATCTTCTGCTGCAGCTCCGCCTCCAGCTCGTCATAGGTGGCTTCGATCTCCGCCTCCCTGTCCGGCTTCTTCATTATCTCCCGGATGCGCTGGCGCTTGGTGACTTTCATCTCCTCCTCCAGCTCCTCCAGCACTGCGGCCAGATTGTCGGCGGACTGCTCCGTCTCGGCGATGCTGTCATTCTCCCGGGCCAGGTCACGGTTCAGCTGTTCTATCATAGCGGAAGAGTTTTCCAGCAGCTTCAGCACATAGCTCTTCAGCAGCTCGTCCAGCTTGTCCACCCGGATATGGTGGCTGGTACAGCCTGCCAGGCCCCGGCGGTGATAGGTGCCGCAGGTGTAGGCCGGGGCCAGATCCCGGCGGCTCATGGCAAACATGGGGCTGCCGCAGTCTCCGCACTCCAGAAAGCCGGAGTACACATTGTCGTTTATCTTCACGCCCCGGTAGTTGTTCCGGGTGCGCTTCTCCCGCAGGGCCATGGTGGTTGCAAAGGTGCGGTAGTCAATAATGGCCTGATGGTGGTTCTCAATGACTATCTGCTCCCCGTCGTCCCGCTTTATATCCTTGCCGTTTATCTTGGCCCGGGTGTATTTCCCCTGGCGGAGAGTGCCGATATAAAAATCATTGTCCAGGATGCCCTGCACCGTGGCTATGGCCCAGGCGGACTTGGCCCGGCGTTTGCACTCCTTGCCGTCGGCCTCCTTCCGCAGCTGCTCCGACATTCTGGGGGTGGGTATGCCCTGGTCGGTGAGGTAGTTTGCTATCTTTTTATAGCCCCAGCCCTGGTTGTTATAGAGCTCAAATATCTTCCGCACTATGTCCGCCTCGGTGGGCACCACTTCAAAGTCCTTGCGGCTGTTGACGATATAGCCGTAGGGGGCGGCGCATATCCACTCCCCGTCGGCCTGCCTGCGCTTGATTACGTTTCGGACCTTCCGGGAGGTGTCGGTGACGGGCATCTCGTTGACCAGAAACTGGAATTGTATCTTCAGCCAGTCATCATCATTGGGGAAGTCTATACAGTCCCCGATGGATATGATGCGCACCCCGGCGTCCCTCAAATCCTCCAGCTCCACCAGACCACGGCTGTTGCGCCGGGAGAAACGGGAAAAGTCCTTGATAATAAGTATATCGTATTTATGATTCATGAGGCCCCGGCGCATCTCCTGGTAGCCCTCCCGCTGGTCAAAGGTATAGCCGGAACGGTCCCGGTCCTCAAAGAACGTCAGTCTGCTGCCGGGGAAATTCTGATGCACATAGTCTTCAATGATGGCCTTCTGGTTCTCGATGGATATATTCTTCTGGTCCAGCTCGTCATCCACGGAAATGCGGGCGTAACCCGCTATGTCAAAGG
>DVHY01000023.1 GCA_018711755.1 Candidatus Limivicinus faecipullorum
AGTGGCTACATTATAACTCAAGTTCTTGCAGAATAAAAGATGTAATTGTAAATTAATACTTAAGATTAATTAAGTAATTTTGGCAAAAAGCACATAATGTCCCGGAGCTGCCGGGAATACCCGGGCCAGCCGGGGGGAGGCTGACAAAAAATACCGTGTATCCCGGGAAGATATGTTGACAAGAGGAATAAATGTGGTATAATAACTGAAAATTACGGCTGACAACTGGCGTTGGCCCGTCAGAGGCGGATGGAAGGACGCGGCTTTGGCTGCGTCTGTTTCTGTGTGTTCGGTCTCCCTGCATGGCACGGGGACTGAGGAGAGGATGCGGAATGAAGGACAACAAGCTGAGCTTCAAGCTGGACAAGTATAAGGCTCCCAAGGGACAGCTGTTCTCTTTGGAGGGCCGTTCCTTTGATTTTGACAACGACAGATACAGTATTTTTCCCGGTTTTTGTGATGTGCATGTGCATTTCAGAGAACCGGGATTTTCTTATAAAGAGACCATTGCCACCGGCTGCGCGGCGGCGGCGGCGGGGGGCTATACCGCCGTATGCGCCATGCCCAACCTGGACCCGGCGCCGGACAGTCCGGAGCATCTCCGGGCGGAGCTGGAACTCATAGAGAGGGACGCCAGCGTGAAGGTGCTGCCCTATGCCGCCATAAGCCTGGGGGAGAAGGGAGAGCGCCTGTCGGAGATGGAGGCTCTGGCCCCCTATGTGGCGGGCTTCTCCGATGACGGCCACGGCCTCCAGAGCGACGAGCTCATGGAGCAGGCCATGCTCCGGGCCAAGGCTCTGGGCAAACTCATCGTGGCCCACTGTGAGGACAACTCCCTGCTGAGAGGCGGGTATATCCACCAGGGCGATTATGCCAGGGCCCACGGCCACAGGGGCATCTGCTCCGAGAGTGAGTACGCCCAGGTGGAGCGGGACCTGAAGCTGGTGGAGAAGACCGGCTGCGCCTATCATGTGTGCCATGTGTCTACCAAGGAGAGCGTGGAGCTCATCCGCAAAGCCAGGGCCCGGGGCCTGGACGTGAGCTGCGAGACCGCCCCCCACTACCTGCTGCTGGACGAGAGCATGCTCCAGGAGGACGGCCGCTTCAAAATGAATCCCCCGGTGCGCAGCCGGGAGGACAGGCTGGCCCTTCTTGAGGGGATAAAGGACGGCACCATCGGGATGATAGCCACCGACCATGCCCCTCACTCCCAGGCGGAGAAATCCCGGGGCCTGGAAAACAGCGCCTTCGGCATCGTGGGGCTGGAGACCGCCTTCCCCCTGCTGTATACAAATCTGGTGCTGACGGGAGAGATAAGCCTGCAAAAGCTGCTGGAGCTCATGTGCTGGAACCCCAGGCAGCGCTTCGGCATCCCCATGGGTGAGGAGTTCTCCCTGTGGGACCTGGGGGAGAGCTACAGGATAGACCCGGCGCAGTTCAAGTCCCTGGGCCGCTCCACTCCCTTCCAGGGCTGGCATGTCCTGGGCCGCTGCCATATGACCGTATATAACGGCAAAGCCGTTTACAATAGATAAGACCGCAGAATAAATAAGCATACATGCAAGAAGAGTTTTTACGGAGGAACTTAAATGGCAAAGAGAACAGACATAAAGAAGATACTCATCATCGGCTCCGGCCCCATAGTCATCGGCCAGGCGGCGGAGTTTGACTATGCAGGCACCCAGGCCTGCCTGGCCCTGAAAGAAGAGGGATATGAGGTGGTGCTGTGCAACTCCAACCCCGCCACCATCATGACCGACACCAGCATCGCCGACAAGGTCTACATGGAGCCTTTGACTCTGGAGTATATAGCCAAGATCCTCCGCTATGAGCGGCCCGACGCCATAGTCCCCGGCATCGGCGGCCAGACCGGACTGAACCTGGCCATGCAGCTGGAGAAGAAGGGAGTATTGAAGGAATGCCGGGTGGAGCTGCTGGGCACCAGCAGCGAGAGCATAGAGAAGGCCGAGGACAGGGAGCTGTTCAAGGAGCTGTGCCAGTCCATAGGCGAGCCCACCATTCCCTCCCAGATAACCTACAGCCTGGAGGAGGCCCGGAAAGCCGCAAAGGAGATAGGCTACCCTGTGGTATTGCGCCCCGCCTTCACCCTGGGCGGCACCGGCGGCGGCTTTGCCAACAACGAGGAGGAGCTGGAGGATATCGGCAACAACGCCTTCAAGCTCTCTCCCGTACACCAGGTGCTCGTTGAAAAGAGCGTCAAGGGCTATAAGGAGATAGAGTTCGAGGTCATGCGGGACTCCAATGACCACGCCATCACCATATGCGGCATGGAGAACGTGGACCCTGTGGGCGTACACACCGGCGACTCCATAGTGGTGGCCCCCATCATGAGCCTGAACGACCACGACCTGAAAATGCTCAACGACAGCGCCATCAAGATAATCCGGGCCCTGAAGATAGAGGGCGGCTGCAACGTGCAGTTTGCTCTCAACCCCCATTCCAGCGAGTACTACCTCATCGAGGTAAACCCCAGGGTCTCCCGCTCCTCCGCCCTGGCCTCCAAGGCCAGCGGCTACCCCATAGCCAGAGTCACCGCCAAGATAGCCGTGGGCATGGCCCTGGAGGATATCGCTATCGCCAACACCAACGCCGCCTTCGAGCCCAGCCTGGACTATGTGGTGGCCAAGATGCCCCGCTTCCCCTTCGATAAGTTTGCCACCGCCCCCAATGTGCTGGGCACCCAGATGAAGGCCACCGGCGAGGTCATGGGCATAGGCGCCAACCTGGAGGAGTGCTTGCTCAAATCCGTCCGCTCCCTGGAGATAGGCGTCTGCCACTTCCGCCTGGCCAAGTTCGACAACATGCCCACCGGGGAGATAGAGGAGTACCTGGGCCAGTTCAGGGACGACGGCATTTTTGCGGTGGCGGAGCTGCTGCGCCGGGGCCTGAGCATTGAAAAGCTCTGCGAGATAACCATGATAACCCCGCTGTTCCTGGAGGCCATAAAGAAGATAGTGGATATGGAGAAGACGCTGGAGGCAAATCCCGGTGACCAGGAAGTGCTGAAAGCGGCCAAGGCTATGGGCTTCAGCGACAAGTACATTGCCAGACTCTGGAATGAGAAAGAGCTGGATGTGTTCGATCTCCGCCGCCGGATGAAGCTCTTCCCCGCCTACCCTATGGTGGACACCTGCCACACCAACGCCTACATACCCTACTTCTACTCCTCCTACAGCCGGGAGAACGCCTCCCGCCTGGAGGACAGGAAGAAAATAGTGGTGCTGGGCGCCGGCCCCATCCGTATAGGCCAGGGCGTGGAGTTCGACTACTCCACCGTCCACGCCGTCACCACCATAAAGAAGTCCGGCTATGAGGCCATCATCATAAACAACAACCCGGAGACCGTCTCCACCGACTACACCACCGCCGACAAGCTCTACTTCGAGCCCCTTACCGCCGAGGACGTCATGAACATCATAGAGTTTGAAAAGCCGGAGGGGGTCATAGCCTCCCTGGGCGGCCAGACCGCCATCAACCTGGCCCAGCCGCTCATGGAGCGGGGGGTTAAGATAATCGGCACCGACTGTGAGGCCATAGAGCGGGCGGAGAACCGGGACAGCTTCGAGCATATCCTGGAGCAGCTGGACATCCCCCAGCCGGAGGGCCACGCCGTCACCAATATCGAGGACGGCGTAAAGGCCGCCGAGAGCATAGGCTACCCCGTGCTGGTGCGCCCCAGCTTCGTGCTGGGAGGCCGGGCCATGCAGATAGTTGCCAACGAGCAGCAGCTGCGCCAGTACCTGAAGACCGCCGTGGAGGTGGATGTGGACAAGCCCGTGCTGGTGGACAAGTACATCATCGGCAAGGAGATAGAGGTGGACGCCATCTGCGACGGCAGGGACGTGTTCGTCCCCGGCATCATGGAGCTGGTGGAGCGCACCGGCATCCACAGCGGCGACTCCATCAGCGTCTATCCCACCTTCTCCATCTCCCACAAGGTGAAGGGCATCGTGCTCCAGTACGCCAAGAAGCTGGGCCTGGGCATAGGCATCGTGGGCCTGTACAACATCCAGTTCATCGTGGACAAGAACGATAAGGTCTATATCATAGAGGTCAACCCCCGCTCTTCCCGCACCGTGCCCTTCCTGTCCAAGGCCACCGGCTACAGTCTGGCGGATATCGCCACCGAGGTCATCATGGGCAAGAGCCTGAAAGAGCAGGGCATCTTCGACATCTACCCCAAGGAGAAGGACCGCTGGTACGTGAAGGTCCCCGTGTTCTCCTTCAACAAGATACGGGGCCTGGACGCCTACCTGTCCCCGGAGATGAAGTCCACCGGCGAGGCCATAGGCTATGACGACAAGCTGAACCGTGCCTTGTACAAGGCCCTCCAGGCCGCCGGTACCCACCTGCAGAATTACGGCACCGTGTTCGCCACCGTGGCCGACAAGGACAAGCAGGAGGCCCTGCCCCTTATCCGCCGCTTCTATGACCTGGGCTTCAATATCGAGGCCACCGAGGGCACGGCCCGCTTCCTCAAAGAAAACGGCATCCGCACCCACGTGCTCAAGAAGATAAGAGACGGCAGCACCGAGGTGCTGGACTCCA
>DVHY01000212.1 GCA_018711755.1 Candidatus Limivicinus faecipullorum
AACGAGACTTATCTGCAAAGTATTTTGCGGATGAGTCTCGTTTTTCACAGCTTTTATCTGGGAGGAGATAGGTTTATGGATATGTTCCTGTGTCTTATGCTGTTTGCAGTAGGTATTGCCCTGGTAGTTAAAGGCGGGGATGCTTTTGTGGATGCGGCCGGCTGGATTGCCAAAGCCATGGATATACCGACTTTCATCATAGGCGCCACCATAGTGAGCCTTGCTACCACTATGCCGGAGATGATAGTCTCAGTAATGGCCGCTGCCGGCGGGAAGGTCGACATGGCTATAGGCAATGCCGTAGGCTCGGTGATAGCCAACACGGGACTCATCATGGCCGTTGCCATGGTGGCCATGAGTATCCCTTGCAGCAGGAAAAAATATCTGCCCCAATGCCTGCTGCTGATAGCCGCCTCTGGGGTGCTGCTGGTGGGGTGCAGAGACGGCAGGCTCAGCATACTCTGGAGCTTTGCGCTCATTGCCATCTTCCTGCTGTTTATGGGGGAAAACCTGCGCCGGGCCAAAAGCGAGATGAAAAGCGCCCAGGACCACCAGAGCGTGGACAGAAAGGCCCTGGCGGGCAATGTGGGGAAGTTCCTCCTGGCCGCCGCCGCAATAATTCTGGGCAGCCGCTTCATGGTGGACAACGGCAGCCGCATCGCCGTGCTGCTGGGAGTCCCGGAGCGGATCGTTGCCCTGACTTTGGTGGCCATTGGCACCTCGCTGCCGGAGCTGGTGACTACCCTTACGGCCATAGTGAAAAAGGAATCCGCTCTGTCCATAGGAAATATCATCGGGGCCAATATCATTGACCTGTCATTGATTCTGCCCATATCTTCCCTGGCGGCGGGAGAGCCCCTGCCCGTGTCCGCCCAGAGCTTGAAAATGGACCTGCCCGCCTGCCTGCTGATAAGCCTCATGGCCATGCTACCGCTGATGCTCAGGGAGAGGGCTTCAAAATTGCAGGGCGCTGTTCTTATGGCCGCCTATGGGCTGTATCTGGCTATGGTACTGTAAGGGTGAAAGTACATATGAATATAAATAAGCGGAAGACCCGCCGGGTCTTCCGCTTATTTGTTTATCACAACTTTGCTCCGCTTATATGCAGCGGGCGCCCTGGTGGTCCACAGCCAGCTCCCGGATGTCCCAGGAGTGCTCCAGGCCCTGAGCGGCCTCTTTCAGCCCGGCGGCCAGGGAACCGTCCCTGGTGAGGCAGAGCAGGGTGGGGCCGGCACCGCTGATGCAGAAGGCGTCACAGCCCAGCTCATGGGCCATTTGCCGCAGCTTATCGCTTTCATTGATGAGAGGAAAGCGGTAGGGCTGGTGGAAGGCGTCCTCCAAACAGAGGGCAATGAGCTCCTCATCCCCCAACTCCATGGCCTTTGGCAGCAGCGCAAGACGGGACAGCTGGCCCACGGCGGTTTTGAAGGGCAGGGACTGGGGCAGCACCGAACGGGCGGCGTGGGTGCTCAGGGGAAAGTCCGGGGACATGAGCACAAAGCGCAGCTCAGGATGGACGGGGTAGGAGACGGTGTACACCTGACCGCCCACGGACATGGAGGCGGTGAGACCGCCGAAAAAGGCCGGAGCCAGATTGTCCGGATGGCCCTCGATGGGGGTGACTATGCTCAGCAGCTCCTCCCGGGAGAGGCCAAAGCCCCCCAGAACATTCGCGCCCAGAGCTCCGGCGGCTATCATGGCGGCGGAGGAGCCCAGACCCCGGCACACCGGGATATCCGCCCAGATGTCTATATGCACTCCGGGGACTTCCCGGCCGAAATGCTCATACAGGGCCTTGAAGCCCTGATAGGCCAGATTCTCCGGAGTCTGATACTCCGCCTCGCAGCCGCTGAAGCTCAGTCCATCGGCCGGGCTGAAGCTGAGGGTATTGTAAAGGCCCAGGGCGCAGCCCATGGTATCAAAGCCCACGCCCAGGTTGGCGGTGGTAGCAGGGACGCGGACGCTCACTTTTTCCATACTTTTTCTGCCGCCTTTTCCAATACATAATTTTTCATGGCACTTTTGGACACACAGTCAAAGTGCAGCCGGGGACGCCGGCGCAGGCCCCGGAGATTTTCCGGCATGGGTACGCCGGTAAATTGCTCTATGCGGTCCATCAGGGCGAACTCGTCTCCCGTATGCTCCAGCTTAAGAGCCTCCATCAGGGCTCCGGGGAATTTATAGGGAGAGGCGGTGGAGAGCACCACCACGGGAGCATGGCCGGGGTTGGCGGCTTTATACTGCTGAGCCACATTCCAGGCCACGGCGGTGTGGGTATCCATAAGGTAATGGTGCTCCTGCCAGACGGAAGAGATGGTCTCCACGGTGGAGATATCGTCACACCAGGCGGCAAAGAAACGCTGCTGGGCCTTCTTCAATAGTTCAGGGGGCAGCTGATAGCCGGAGTCCTTATCCAGCCGGGACATGAGGGAGGAAACCAGCCGACAGTCCCCTGAGAGGTAATACAAAAGACGCTCCAGATTGCTGGAGACGAGGATATCCATGGAAGGGGAGAGGCTGCGGTGGAAGGGACGGCGCCGGTCATAGATGCCGGTGCGGAAAAAGTCCGTCAGCACATTGTTCACATTGGAAGCGCAGACCAGGCGGCCTACAGGCAGGCCCAGCTCCCCGGCAATGTAGCCCGCCAGAATGTCGCCGAAATTGCCGGTGGGCACCACAAAGTCCAACTTGTCACCCAGGGAGATACGGCCCAGCCGGAGCATGGAGGCATAAGCCGAGAAGTAATACACCACTTGGGGCACCAGGCGGCCGATGTTGATGGAGTTTGCAGAGGACAGCCGCAGACTGCCGGAGAGCTGGGAAAAAATCTGCTTGACCCCGGTCTGGGCATCGTCAAAATTGCCCTCCACGGCACAGACCTTCACATTGTCCCCCACCTGGCTGAGCATCTGGGCTTCCTGCACGGGGCTGACCCCGGATTTGGGATAGAAGACGATTATACGTATGCCGGGCACATCGTGAAAGCCTTCCATGGCGGCTTTACCGGTATCGCCGCTGGTGGCGGTTAGGATGAGCACGTCCTCCGTCTCCCCGCACTTTTCCCCGGCGGCCTTCATCAGATGGGGCAGCAGGCAGAGGGCCATGTCCTTGAAGGCGCTGGTGGGGCCATGGAAGAGCTCCAGCACGGCATCATCCCCCACGGCCTTCAGAGGAGTGAGCTCGGGGGAGCTGAAGCGGTTTTCATAGGCGGTGCGCACCAGGGCAAGGGCTTCCTCCCGGCTCAGGTCATAGAGCAGGGCGGAGACTATATCTGCGGCCATGCCGTAATAGTCCTGTTTGAGGGTGCTGCGCCAGTCAAAATTCAGGGAGCGGAGCTCCGGCAGGACATACAGCCCCCCATCCGGCGCCAGGCCCTGGAGCACGGCATGGGAGGGGTCGGTTTTTATCTTTGATGAACGGGTGCTTTGGTAGTTCATAAGGGCCTCCATTCTGTCGGGAAAAAACATAACAACTTTACTGGATGATATGATATTTACGGGAAAAAGTCAAGGGACGCAGAACATATCTGCGTCCCTTTATCTGTTTAAAAATACAGACTGTCCAGGTCCAGGCGCTGCTGGGCGCAGAGATTCCTCAGCCAACGCTCCAGCGCCGCCTCGGAAGCAAAGCAGGGAATATAGCCCTCCGGGGGGTGCAGCACCACGTTTACATGCTCTCCCTCCGCCTGGCGCTCCATCAGGCTTATGGGCATGTCCAGATAAAAATGCTCCCGGCGGATATGGGCCAGCTCGTGCTCCAAAACCTCCTGCCGCCTCCGGGGAGGCAGAAGACTGTTTATATAAATGTCAAAGCTGCCGTCGTCATTGAGGACGCTGACCCCCTCTACCTTCCTGGGCAGCTCCACAAGACGCAGATAATAATCAGTCATTTCCCCTCAGCGCCTTTATTATTTTTACCGCCTGACGCAGGTCCTCAGGACTGGCGTCCTTGGCCAGAGAAAAAAGCATGCGCATGTCCTCGTTCTCCCGCAGCGCCGTCAGCATCTGGGTCAGCTCGTTGCCGGCGGCGGGGGCCGGCTCCTCCGTTTCCCCCATGAGATAGTCGGGACTGGTGCCCAGAATCTCCGCCACCTGGCGGAGCTGGTCCGGGCTGGGCTGGGATTTATGCTGCTTCCAATCCTGGCAGAGGGTGGCGCTGCGGCCCAGAGACTGGGCAATGAACTTCTTGGTTATGCCCTTGGAGCGGCGCAGCTGTTCAAACCTGTCATAATCGAACAAAAGGCTCACCTCATTTATGTACACATTAACGAATCTTAAAAAAGCAAGAACAGAGACTAGAAAATCTTAACAAAATAGGATATACTTGGCCACGTCAGCGAGAGACATAAGCTGAAAAAACCGGGCGGCACAGGCATTACCTGTTTCAATACTATAGGAGACCGGGAGATTTGTCAACAAAAAATCTTAAAAAATGGGAAAACAATCTGTAAATAATTAGAATCAAAGGAGATGTAGGCGTGGTCCAGATAGGAGACGACCCCATTATCAGCGCAATGGAGCGCAGCGGATATCCGCCCTGGTTCCGGGAGGGAACCGGGGAAGAGAGGGAAGGAGGAGAGGAACATGGCCAGTTATAAAAAGCTCTGCTGGACCATGGCGGATGTGAAGTGCCCCTTTTACAAAAGGGACAGCCGGCAGGAGAGAAGCATCAGCTGCGAGGGCTTTGACCAGGGCAGCACCGTGGAGACCAGATTCAAAAACCTTGAGCTCAGGGAAAAACACATGGGCTGCTACTGTGCCGGGCGCTTTCAGCTCTGCCCCATTTACAAGAGTACCTATGAGACCAAATACAGAGAGGACGGAGCAGAGGCATGAGCAGGGAGGCGGGAAGAGACTGGGAGAGGATACGGCGGGAATATGTGGGCTCCTCCCTGAGTCTCAGGGCTCTGGCGGAAAAGGAGGGAGTGAGTCTCAGCACCCTGGAAAAACGCTGCGGCAGAGAGGGCTGGCAGCAGCTGAGAAAGCAGAGACAGCTGGAGCTGGGCTCGGCAAGGCTGGAGCAGGTGGCGGACAAGCTGCTGAACAGTATTTCCCGGACTCTGGACCAGGGAGGAAACCTGGAGGCCAGAGATTACAAGGCCCTCACCTCCGCAGTAAAGGAGCTGGGGGAGATAAGGGAACAGCTTTGCTCCGCTTCGCCGAAAGGAGAAAGAGAGACGCTGGAGGTGCTCCTCGCCCCGGAACTGGAGGAGCTGAGCGGATGAGGGGGCGGCGGCTATGCCCAGGCTGGTGATACCACGCCCCAGTGAAAAGCAGAGGCAGTTCATGGCCGACAGACACAAATATGTGGGCTACGGCGGAGCCAGAGGCGGAGGAAAAAGCTGGGCCGTGCGCATAAAGGCGGTGCTGCTGTGCCTGAGATATTCCGGGATAAAGGTGATGATAGTCCGCAAGACCTACAGGGAGCTGAGGGAAAACCACATCCTTCCCCTGTGCCAGCTCCTGCACTGTATGGGGGAGAAGGAAGAGAGGATTGCCCAGTACTCCGACAGCCGGAAGGAGATAGACTTTCCCAACGGCAGCAGGATACTCTTCCGCTACTGCGACAGCGACAGAGACAGCCTGCGCTTCCAGGGGACGGAAGTGGATGTGCTCTTCGTGGACGAGGCCACCCAGCAGAGCGAGGAGAAAATGGACGCTCTGAAAGCCTGCGTCCGGGGCGTGAACGCCTTCCCCAAGCGTATCTACTACACCTGCAATCCCGGCGGCGAGGGCCACGGCTGGGTGAAAAGGCTCTTTATTGACAAACGCTACAGGGAAAACGAGAGGGCTGAGGAGCACAGCTTCATCCAGGCCCTGGTCACAGACAACAAGGCCCTGATGGAGGCCGACCCGGAATACATAAGGCAGCTGGAGGCCTTGCCCGCCAAACTGCGGGAGGCCTGGCTCCACGGGAACTGGGATATTTTTGAGGGGCAGTTCTTCGAGGACTTCCGCACCGAGCCGGACATGAAAGCGGCAAGACAGGCCGGGTGCAGGCTCTCCGCGGAGGAGCTGAGGCAGCAGCGGCGCTGGGTACACGTTATAGAGCCCTTTGACATTGCCTCCGGCAGCAGGCGGGGCTGGAAGCTGATGCGCTCCTACGACTTCGGCTACGGCAAGCCCTTCTCCTGCGCCTGGTGGGCCATCGACTACGACGGCGTTTTATACCGTATCCTGGAGCTCTACGGCTGCACCGACAGCCCCAACGAGGGCATACGCTGGACCCCAGACCAGCAGTTCCAGGAGATCGCCAGGATAGAGAGGGAACACCCCTGGCTGAGGGGGAGATACATTGAGGGAGTGGCTGACCCGGCTATCTGGGACGCCAGCCGGGGAGAGAGCATTGCGGACACGGCGGCAAAATACGGCCTGGTCTTTATCCCCGGGGACAACCAGAGGATACCCGGCTGGATGCAGTGCCATTACCGCTTGCAGTTCGACGCCCAGGGCTACAGCAGAATGTATGTCTTCTCCAACTGCAAGGCCTTTATCCGCACCATACCCCTTATGATGTATCACAAGCACAGGCCGGAGGACCTGGACACGGAGCTGGAAGACCATGCGGCCGACGAGTGGAGATACCTGTGCATGTCCTGCCCCGTGGCGCCCCTGCGGCCGGTGGCGGAGAAAAGCTATATGAACGACCCCCTGAACCAGTTCAAAAGAGGCTGAGAGCGGGGAGAGAAAAGGAGCGTAAACATGGAAAACCAGATGAAGCTGCCGGTGGACAGCCAGAGACTGCGGGAGTTCACCGTGATATTGCAGAAATACAAGACGGGTAAACACAGCGTGGAAAGGCGGACCATCGCCGCAGAAAACTGGTGGAAGCTGAGAAACCAGGCGGAGGAGAGAAAGACCAGCGAGGGACTCAATGGCTTTCAGGCCGTGTCAGGCTGGCTGCACAACGTGATAGTCTCCAAGCACGCCGACGCCATGGAGGCCTATCCCGAGCCCAGCATCCTGCCCCGGGAGGCGGGAGACCGGCAGGAGGCCAGCGTGCTCAGCAAAATAATCCCGGTCATCCTGGAGCAGAACGAGTTTGAAAAGACCTACTCCGACGCCATGTGGCAGAAACTGAAGACCGGCACCGGAGTATACAAGGTCTACTGGGACCCGGAGAAGCTCAACGGGCTGGGGGACATCGCCATAGAGCGGGTGGACCTGCTGAACCTCTTCTGGGAGCCGGGGACGGAAGATATCCAGAACAGCCCCTATTTCTTCCACACCCGACTGGAAAACAACAGAGAGCTGGAGGAGACTTACCCCCAGCTGAAGGGACAACTGAAAGGCACGGGCTTTCTGGCCTCCCGCTTCCTCTACGACGATGCGGTGTCCACCGAGGGCAAGTCCACGGTGGTGGACGTCTACTACAAGAGAAAGGAGCAGGGCAGATCTGTGCTCCACTACTGCAAGTACGTGGGAGACACGGTGCTCTACTCCACGGAAAACATCAAGCTGCTCAGGCTGCGCTCCGCTCAGGGCGAGGAGACGGAGGCCCTGCCTGCCGGCGGCGGGGGACTCTATGAGCACGGCCTCTACCCCTTCGTCTTCGACAGCCTCTTTCCCATAGAGGGCAGCCCCTGCGGCTACGGCTTTATTGACCTGTGTCAGAACAGCCAGACCCAGATCGACATGATGCAGACCGCCTTTATCAAAAACACCATGGTGGGCTCCGTGCCCAGATACTTCCAGCGAGTGGACGGGGCAATAAACGAGGAGGAGTTCCTGGATCTGAACAACCCCATTATCCACGTCAGCGGGAACCTGGGCCAGGACAGCCTGCGTACCGTGGATTACCGGCCCCTCAGCGGCAACTACATCGACATGCGCACCAGCGTCATCAATGAGCTGCGGGAGACCTCCGGCAACACCGAGACATCCGTGGGTCTGGTGAGCTCCGGCGTCACCGCCGCCTCCGCCATAGCCGCACTCCAGGAGGCCAGCGGCAAGGGCAGCCGGGACGCTACCAGGGCCAGCTACCGGGCCTACGGGAAGATAATCTCCCTGTGCATCGAGCTCATCCGTCAGTTTTATGAACTCCCCCGCCAGTTCCGCATCACCGGCAATCTGGGGGTGGAGAAGTTCATCGACTACAGCAACAGGGGCCTGCTGCCCCAGAGCCAGAGCTTTCAGGGCATAGAGCTGGGGATGCGTCTGCCGGTCTTCGACATCAAGGTCATTCCCCAGAAGAGCAGCTCCTACACCAGGCTCAGTCAAAACGAGCTGGCTTTGCAGTTTTACCAGATGGGCTTTTTCTCCCCCAATCAGGCCGACCAGGCCCTGGCCTGTATGAGCATGATGGAATTTGAGGGCAAGGACGAGCTGATGCAGAGGATATGCTTAAACGGCACCATGCAGCGCAAGCTCTCCATGTTCCAGCAGTATGCCCTGGCCATGACGGAGAAGTACGAGCCGGAGAGAGCCGCAGAGCTTATGGGCAGCATCACCGGGGATGCAGGGATAGTACAGCGCAGCAGGACCAAGCTCAAGGAAAGCGGTACGGGTGAGAACAGCCGGGTGGCTCAGGCACGGCGCAAAGCCCAGAGCGTATCCCAGCCGGGAGGACGCTGAGATGACCAGGGTGAGCTATGACCGGGCTGGGCTGAGGATGAGGATACAGGGCCACGCCAATTCCGGGGAGTACGGCAGGGACATCGTCTGCGCCGCCGAGTCCATCCTGATGCTGACGCTGGAAAGACAGCTGCAGGAGCTGGACGGCCTGGAGCGGCTCAGCGTCCTGAAAGGCCCCGGCAGGGCGGATATAAGCTGCTGCCCGCGCCGGGAGAAGATACTCCGGTGCAGGGACATTTTTGAGACCATATTCCTGGGATACCAGATACTGGAGAGCATGTACCCGGAATTTGTAGAGACCGAGATATTTACGCAGTGAGAGAGGTGGAGACTATGGCACAGTTGGAAAGCACAGAGAAAGAAAAGAACACGGAGAGCAGGGAACAGAAAACCGACAGACCCCAGCTCAGCGTCAGCCAGGGGAGCTCAAGCCAGAGCAGCTCTCAGGATTACCGCAACACCATGGAGGCTCTCAAGGAGAGCGAATACAGCCTGCCGGAATACACCAGCAGTTATGACCAGCAGATAAACCAGATCTACAACAAGATCGTAAGCCGGGAACCCTTCAGCTACGACCCCATGTCCGACAGCCTCTACGGCCACTACAGAGAGCAGTACACCCAGCTGGGCAGGCAGGCCATGAGAGACACCATGGGCCAGGCGGCCGCCCTCACCGGAGGCTATGGCAGCAGCTATGCCCAGCAGGCAGGCCAGCAGGAATACGACAGCTATCTGCAGAAGCTGGGAGAGGTACTGCCGGAGCTCTACTCCGCCGCATATCAGAGATACAAGGACCGGGGGGAGAGCCTGGAGCAGGAATACCAGAGGCTGCTGGCCCTGGAGCAGACGGAATACGGCAGGTACAGAGACCAGGTGGAGGATGCGATGTACCAGCAGGGGATGGCTGCGGATGCGGCCGCCGCCCAGCAGGAGCGGAAGGACAAGAATTACGACAGGCTGGTGGAACTCATAACCAAGACAGGCTACACGCCCAGCCCGGAAGAGCTGGAGGACAGCGGCATGACCCAGGCCCAGGCTGACGCCTACAAAGACCGCTACGCCGGCAGCGGAGGAGGAAGCTCCAGGTCGGGACCCAGCAGCACTTATCTGGCCTACTACTACGGGAAAAAAACCAACAGCAATAACGGCGGAAGCAAAGCCCTGACCAAGATAAAAGCCAACAACAGATGACAAGGCCCTTAATATGCAGCAATGCATTATAAATAAGGAGAATGGAGGCATCCCATGCAAGAAGAAAAAAAGCTCTCCCAGGAGAAAAGCGCCGAGCCGGAATCCAGGGAGAGGACGGGCGCAGAAGCTGCCGACGCCGGGCAGGACAAAGAAAAGCCGGAAGGCATTGAGCAGTACAAAAAAAGCTGGCAGGAGATACTGGCAGACCCGGAATACCGCAGCGAGTACGACCGGCAGGTCCAGAGCATCATAAAGAAAAGGCTCAGGGACCGGCAGGGAAATGAGGAGAGACTCAAAAAACTGGACGCCGTCGTAAGCGAGATAAGCCGGAACTTCGGTATGGACATGCAGCAGGGACAGGCGACAGAGCTGGAGGAGCTGGCGGAGAGAGCCCGCCAGGCAAGGCGGGAGCAGCTGAAAGGCGAGTTCGACAGGGCCGCCGGGGCAAAAGCCCAGCTGGACAGCCTTAAGCAGCAGGCCGAGGCCATGAAAAAGAACTTCCCGGAGTTCGACCTGGCCAGAGAGCTGGAGAACAGAGAGTTCCTGAAGCTCACCGCTCCCCACACGGGCTTGAGTCTGGAGGAGGCCTACTATGCCCTGCACCACAGGGAGATGGACGAGGAACTGACCAGAGCCGCCTCCCTGTCCGCCGCCAAAGCTCTCAGTTCCGGCGCCGCCAGGCCCCGGGAACTGAAAGGCGGCCAGGCGGCCCTCATTAGCTCCGGCGACCCCAGACAGATGTCCAGGCAGGAGCGGGAGGAGCTGAAAAAGCGTATCTACCAGGCCAGCGCCCTGGGGAAAAAACTGCCTTACGGCTCATAAAAAAGAAAGGATGAGACAATGGAGATCAACACCAAAGCAAATCTGCAATTCTTTGCCGATGCCGGGACTCTGGTAAACGGTACGGCAGGATATGTAAACGCCGGCACCGGCGCCGTCACCGAGTTCGACGCAGGCAATACCCTGGCCCCGGAACTGAAGGCCTTCTACGACACGGAGCTGCTGGAGAACGCCCGCACCGAACTGTTCTACGCCCAGTTCGCCAAGCGCCAGGACCTGCCTGCAAATCACCACGGCAGCGTGGAATGGCGCAAGTGGAACACCTTCGAGCGGGCTGCAAAGCTCACCGAGGGCGTTATCCCCACAGGGCAGAAGTTCGGCGTGACCACCGTCACCGGCAGCGTGGACCAGTACGGCACCTACACCTCCATCACCGACAAGCTGGAGCTGAGAGCCTACGACGACGTGATACTGGGGGCCACCGAGGAGATGGGCGCCTCCGCCGCAGAGACCCAGGAGAAGCTCATCAGGGACGCCCTGCTGGTGGGTACCAACGTCCTCTACTGCGACAACATCGATAAGAGCACCGGGGAAGTGCTCTCCACTCCCACCGCCGCCCAAGAGATGGGCGCCAGCGAGACAAACGGCTGGAGCCTGCTGACTCCCGCCATGATAAACAAGGCCGTCACTATCATGAAAAAGAACCGGGCTCCCCGCATCAACGGCCGCTACTACGCCGTTGTCCACCCCTCGGTGGCCCACGACCTGAGAGAGTGCGAGGGCTGGATAGAGGCCCACAAGTACGCCTCTCCCGAGGAGCTCTTCAACGGCGAGATAGGCGAGCTCCACGGCGTGCGCTTTATCGAAAACGTCTTTGCCCCGGTCCTGGGGAATGGCGACGAGTATGAGAACAAGGACGGCGGACGCAGCTATGCCAGCTATTTCTTCGGAAAAGACAGCTTCGGCATTATCGACCCCGAGGGCGGCGCCCTGGAGATGATAATCCACGACAAGGGTGAGATAGGCGGCCCCCTGAACCAGTTCAGCACCATAGGTTATAAGTTCGAGACCAACGGCGCCACCATACTCTATCCCGAGCGGCTGCTGAGGGTGATGAGCACCTCCAGCTTCAGCGCCGTGGATGAGGTCAACTGAGGAGGAAAGAACATGACGGAGAGAGTAGAAGTATACATACCCAGAGGAGCAGACCGGGAGGACCCCAACCTCTTCGTGGCGGTAAACGGCGTGAACTACCTGCTGCCCAGAGGCAAAAAGTCCATGGTGCCCAAGTTCGTGGCTGAGGAGATAGAGCGCAGCAACCGGGCCGCGGATATCTTCTACGAGAATGTGGACGGTATGAAAAACCAGTGAGGCAAAGCCCCTCCCGGCCTTGGCCGGGAGGGGCGGGAAGGGGGGATAGACCATGAAAGCCATTGAGGCAATACACAGAGTGGACATTCTGGAGCCCAACCAATATGCCGTGGATCAGAAACTCCGATGGCTGTCTCTGCTGGACGGGCAGATATTTGAGGAGCTCATCAACGCTTATGAGCCGGAGAGGGAAAAGCCCGGAGAATACATCACCGGCGAGGAGGAGCTGCTGGCCCCCATGCCCTATGCCGAGAGCATATACTGCCGCTATCTCCAGGCTATGATCGCCGCGGAGAACTGTGAAAGCGCCAAGTATAACCAGCAGATAGTGCTCTACAACGGGGCTTTTCAGCAATACCGGGACTGGATCTGCCGCCGGGGCAGGCACAGGAACCGGGGCAGAGGCTTCATTTTTTAAGGAGGAGAGAGACCATGCCCATTTTGCCGAAGCTGCCCCAGACCGAGCAGAAGCGGGACCTGACGGACACTTTCAAGGGCTACAACCACAGGCTGAAAATCAAAAAAGGCGAGTTCTACAACATGATGAACCTGTCCAGCACCGGATATCCCATGCTCAGCTGCAGGAAAAAGAGGGGACTGATGCAGAGCCTGGACAGCCCCCAGGGCCTGCTTGCCAAGGAATCCCTGGCCTGGATAGACGGGGGCAGGCTATACTACGCCGGGGAGGAGACACCTCTGACCGTCTCTTCCGGGGAAAAACAGATGGTGAGCATGGGAGCCTATATCTGCATCTTCCCGGACAAGCTCTTTTACAACACCGCTGACAGCAATGATTACGGCAGCATGGAGGCCAGCTACAGCTCCACCGGCTCAGTCAGCTGCACCCTGTGCCGGCTGGACGGCTCGGAGTACGACACGCCCAGAGTTTCCGACAGCCCGGCGGCTGAGCCGGAAAACGGGGAGCTCTGGATAGACAGCTCCGGGGAGACGGACGTGCTTAAACAGTGGAGCCAGGAAAATCAGAGCTGGACGGAGATAAGCAGCGTATACACCAGGCTGCGTTTCGTGTCCCAGGGGGAACTGCCGGGCCTCTTCAAGGCTTTGGACGGAGTGGACATAAGCGGCTGCGAGGCCCAGCAGCTCAACGGCTCAAAGATAATCCAGGCTATAGGCGGAGGAGAGGGCGAGCCGGACTTCATAGTGGTGGCGGGACTTATAAGGGAGGCTTTGCTCCAGAGCCAGGGCAGCATAAAGATAGAGCGCAGAGTGCCGGACATGGACTACGTCTGCGAGAGCCAGAACCGGCTCTGGGGCTGCCGCTACGGCAACGACGGAGAGAAAAACCTCAACGAGATATACGGCTGCGCTCTGGGCGACTTTAAAAACTGGAGGCAGTACCAGGGCCTGAGCACCGACTCCTGGACCGCCTCCGTGGGCTCCGACGGGCCCTGGACCGGGGCGGTGAACTATCTGGGCAGCCCCATGTTCTTTAAGGAGAACAACATCCACAAGGTGACCGTATCCGCCTACGGGGCGCACCGGCTTACGGAGACCGTGTGCCGGGGAGTTCAGCCGGGCAGCCACAAGAGCCTTGCGGTGGTGAACGAGACCCTCTTCTATAAGTCCGGCAGCGAGGTGTGCGCATATCAGGGCGGCTTTCCCACCAGCGTGTCCCAGGCCCTGGGAGAAGAGCAGTATTTTAACGCCTCTGCCGGCTCTGTAGGGGACAAATACTATATCGCCATGGATGACGGCGACGGCAGGCGCCAGGTCTTTGTATACGACATCAGCCGCAGCCTGTGGATGAAGGAGGACGAGCTGCCGGTAAAGTTCTTTGCCCGCCTGGAGGGAGAACTCTACGCCGCAACAGAGTCGGAGCTTTGGAGCCTGAGCGGCAGGCAGGGGAGCCTGGAGAGCTATGTGCCCTGGATGGCCGAGAGCGGGATACTCTACTACCAGTACCCGGACAAGAAATATATCTCCCGCTTCAACCTGCGCATACGCATGGAGGAGGGGGCCTGGATGGATATATTCATCCAGTATGACTCGTCCGGGCTCTGGGAGCACAAGGGCCGGCTCAAGCTCAGCGGCACCGGCACGGTCACGGTTCCCGTCTGCCCCCGGCGCTGCGACCACTTGCAAATAAGGCTGGAGGGAAAGGGCGAGTTCCAGCTCTTTTCCCTGGCCAAAGTTTTGGAGATAGGGAGTGATATGTAATGCACGAATACCCGCCCATGCTGCATGGCTCCACCGAGAGCCAACTCAGACAGCTGAGAGATTTTCTCGTCAGGCTTGTGCAAAAGCTGAACGAGACTGAGGAGGTCCGGGAAAAATGATGGAGTTCTATGTTATGGGCCAGAACATCCGCTATGCCTGCCCGGTGATAGCCGCAAATTCCCGGGATTTTCTCCAGGCCCGCTTCTATTTCAGCGGCGATGTCTGGGAGGGATATTCCAAATGGGCCCATTTCCGCCAGGGTGAGACGGTCTACGACCTCAATCTCATCGACGACGAGATAAAAAAGGACATGCACCTGAACCTGAGCATCGGAAGCTGGGAGATGTTTCTCACCGGGAATATGGGAGACAGCCGCATCACCACGGTGCCGGTGATCATCCAGGTCATGGAGAGCGGGCTTATAGACGAGCCTCTCCATGAGATACCCATGACGGTTGCCGAGCAGCTGGACAGCAAGGCAAGCCTTGCCCTGGAGAAGGCGGAGGAGCTGACGGAGATCATCGAGAGCGGCGAGCTGGGCAGCCGGGGCTTTCAGATACTGGGGTATTATCCGAACCTTGAGGAACTGAACAAGCAAGTGCCGGAGCCGGAGAGGGGCGATGCCTACGGCATAGGGACCCAGGTCCCCTACGATATATATGTATACGACGGCGTAGGTCAGCAGTGGGTAAACAACGGCAGCATCCAGGGCCCGGCGGGGAGCCGGGGCGAGGACGGCACCACCTTCATACCCAGCGTGGACGACTACGGAAACCTGAGCTGGATCAACGACGGCGGCCTTGACAACCCTGAGACCGTCAATATCCGTGGCACAAAGGGCGACCCGGGGGAAAAGGGGGAGGACGGCAGCAGCCCCTATGAGCTGGCAGTCCAGGAGGGCTTCAGCGGCACCGAGGCCACTTTCAACTGGAGCCTGGCCCACATCGCCTCCCATGCAGCCCAGCACTCTGCGGGAGGCACCGACCCTCTGACCATAGACAGCGATGCCATAGAGGCCGCCGCAGTGACGAGGAGCAAGCTGGCGGCCGACGTGAAAACGTTGGCTTTTTTGGAACTGACTGTGGAGCCGGAGAACTGGCAGGAGGATGAGACTTACGGGGACTATCCCTTCCGGGCGGCAGTAGCCCTGGATGGAGTGACGGAGGACTTTGCACCCAGCGTGACCTTTGCCCCGGAGGACGCTCTGGAGAACATCTTCGCCCCCGTTGCCGAGACCTACGACGGAGGAATATACATATATGCCTGCGAGAGCCCGGCGGAGACGGTCACCATTCCTGCTGTAGTATGTATACCTGTGAGGTGAGGATATGACAGGCAGAACGAATACAGGGGGAGGCTCCGCCTTTGCCGTCATCGACATTAGCTACCCGGAGGGAGCGGCCTGTACCTGCTCCAACGGCGTGAGGACCATGCAGGCCAAGGACACGTCGGGCCATTGGATGTTTCAGATACCCAGGGCCGGGGAGTGGACGGTCACGGCGGAAAATGAGAGCAGCTCAAAAAGCAAGACTGTGAATATCACTGAGAGCAGGGCATACACCGTGGACATCAAGTTCACATTGGTGCTTTACGATTCCGGCTCGGAATACCCGGAATCGACGGGAGAGTGGTCTGTGACAGGCTCCGGCGGAGAGAATGCAGATGCCTGCAGTATAACAAAAAATGCCAAGAATATGGTCTTCTTCGCCGGATACCATTCCACCGCATCTTTTAGCCACTCCCAGCCCATAGATATGAGCAAATATGCAACGCTGCATATCCTGGGAAAATTTGATAACAAATCCATCGGATACAGCGGGACGGCCGGCATATCCACCTCAAACAGCGGCGAAGAGTTCAACGCTTCGGTGAGCATGTCAGGAATAGACTCAGGCAATGTTCAAAGGGATGTGGACCTGTCCAATGTAAACACCAACGCATACTTCAAAATTTACATGGAAAACACTTGCCAGTTCACCGCAAGTAAAATCTGGCTTGACTAAGGAGGCGGGTAATGCAGGTATATATCGACGACGGATTCAGATGCCATACTTTACCGGGGGAGGGACTTGGGCCTGTGGAATCGGAGTTTTTCGACGGCAAGTGTACGGCTTATATCGAGGGCTATCGCTTCGTCCC
>DVHY01000213.1 GCA_018711755.1 Candidatus Limivicinus faecipullorum
GCTCCATGTATGACTTTGTCCTTCGCTCACCCAAGGATATAACCCTGGACGATATGATGTGCCTGTTCAATTCCGGCGAGGTCCTATCTTCCAGCTGCCTGCTGGTCCACTGAGGCCGCATTCTTCCCATATATAAAGAGTCCCGTCTGAACCAGGCGGGACTCTTTTGGATTTCGTATTTCTCTATCTGTCAAATGCCGGGTTTACGGCATAGAAGTTTTTCTCGTCCAGCTTTTCCAGGGCCCTGCGCAGGCCTTCGCCGAAACGCTGGTAATGGACTATCTCCCGTTCCCTGAGATAGCGTATCACGTTATTTACATCCGGGTCGTCGGACAGGCGCAGTATATTGTCATAGGTAACTCTGGCCTTCTGCTCTGCCGCCATGTCCTCGTTCAGGTCGGCTATCACATCGCCTTTTACCTCCATGCCTGCGGCAGACCAGGGGGAGCCGGAGGCGGCGGTGGGGTAAACGCCGGCGGTATGGTCCACAAAATAGTCCTGGAAGCCCGCCTTTTTGATCTCTTCCACCGTCATGTTTCTGGTGAGCTGATGGACTATGGCCCCTATCATCTCCAGGTGGCCCAACTCCTCTGTCCCTATATCCGTCAGCAGCCCTTTCAGCTCCGGGTAAGGCATGGAATATCTCTGGCTCAGATAGCGCAGAGAGGCGCCCAATTCACCGTCCGGCCCGCCGTAATACAAAAAGATATAGTAGAAAAGAGGGAGGCCGAAGCCTCCCCTTTTTAGTCTGTTTTTCCGGCGGAATTGTTATTGCTTCCGCTGTTTTTGTTATTAAAATCAATATTATCGTTATTGGCTTTAAGCGCCTCTATGGCCTTGGTAAGCACTGCCGGGATGGGTATGCCCATGAGCCCGGCATTTTCTATTATGCTTAGGGTCTCGTTTACCACAAAAGCAATTATTACGGCATCTCTTATGTAATTGACCCCCAGCAGCAGATCCAGCCTGCAGGCTATAAGCACTATCAGCAATGTCATGCCTTTGCGCACCAGGCCTTTCCAGCCGGCACGGCTCTCCAGGGCCCCGGTTTCAGACTTGGGGGACGCATGGAAGACCCCGGCTACCACCAGGCCGGTGGCGTAGTCGACGGCCATAAAAATCAGCAGTGTGGTGAGTCCGGAGCTCCAGCCGCCGAAAAAGCCGGCAATAGCGGACCCGATGCATCCGATAATGGTGAGTATCATCTCTTTCATTTGTATGCTCCTTTTCTTTATTTTTTTAAGAGGGCTTCCCAGGTCTGGCCGCCCACTTCCCCGTCTTGCTCCAGGTTCATGTCGCCCTGGAATTCTTTCACTGCTTCCACGGTCTGGCTTCCCATAATGCCGTCGGCTTCGCCGGGCTCGTAGCCCTTGGCTGCAAGCAGCTGCTGGACTGTCTTTATCTGAGGGTCCTCCATGCCCTCCTTTAAAAGTCCCAGCTTCACACTGTACTCATATACCGGGCCGGGCCTGGCGGCCTCTGTATTAGTGGTGCCATCATCTGTATCGTCTCCGATGTACCGTAGCACACAATCCCATGGGTAATTGCGATAGGGCCGCACTAAAAACTCCCGGCCCGTCTGGTCCCCCGGCTGTCCGCCGGTGGTGCCGCCCAGCTCATTGATGCTTGCCTCCACCTCCTGGCCATTGCCTATGTACATCGCAGTGTGGCGCTGCTCATTGAGCAGCACGTCTCCCCGCTGCAAGCCTGTCCCCAGCACCCGGTTGACTGACGCTGTAACATCGGCAAAACCGCAGCGCAAGAAAACCGCCTTCATATTGCCGGTGTAGGTAGCACCGCCAGACTTTACCGGCACTCCCGCCAGCTCCCAGGCTTGTATAACCGCAGCTGAGCAGTCGAAGTCCCCACGCTGCCCCCAGCGGTATTGCTGGTCATACCCGTGAGCCGGGTCTTTAGCCCAGCGCTCCATCTGGAGTGTGGCTCTCTCAATTTTAGTCATAGCTTACTCCTCCTCAATCAGCCCGCTGCCGGTCTTGTCCTCATCCATCAACCTGCCACCTCCGTCCATCCGTAGACCCCCGGCTCCCAGGTATTGGCGTCAATGTTGGATGTCCACCGCTTGCCGGCATGGCTTACCTTGGCCCCGGTCGCATATGCGTCGTGGGCTCCTGTGGGCTGCACCCAGTCTGGCCACTCCTCCAGGGAAACCACCACCCACAGAGCCGGGGTGGCCGTGGGAACCCAGTCCGCCTGGGATGTGTGAGCCTGGACGCAGCGGTACAGGGTACCTCCGTATTCTATACGCTCATCGGTGCTGTAGCTTGTGCCCGCTGCCCAGGCCGGGAAAAGCGTGGGCACCTCCAAGGCCTCGGCGTCGCTGAGGCTGGCAGCCGCTTTTTCGCTATATGGTCGCATTTTCAAAGCGTTTTCAAGATAGCTCAATCTTTGCTCACCCCCAATACCTCAAGCGCCGCCAGGGCGTCTGCATTTTCCTTTTGTGCCTCCTCATAGGCTTCCTGTGCCGCATCCAGTATTCGGCTGTCCTCCGCCGGGGCTATCATCTCCCCGGCAAATATCTGTCCGTCCTCCCTTGTCCAGCTCTCACCGGCGGGGACGAAGCGATAGCCCTCGATATAAGCCGTACACTTGCCGTCGAAAAACTCCGATTCCACAGGCCCAAGTCCCTCCCCCGGTAAAGTATGGCATCTGAATCCGTCGTCGATATATACCTGCATTACCCG
>DVHY01000214.1 GCA_018711755.1 Candidatus Limivicinus faecipullorum
AAGCATGTTATGATAAAAGCGTCAGATAATTCAGAAGATGATTCAGCGAATCAAAACGGAGGTAATGAGCATGGAAGCCGGAACGATAATATTTATCGCCTCATTCCTCCCCCTGGACCTGCTGCTGCGGAAAAAATTCCCCGGCTTCTATAAACGCATACAGCTGCCGGTGAATATTACAGTCAGCGTCCTGGCCCTGGCCTACTGCGCCCTGCTAATATACGCTTTGCATGAAGTGCTGAACAGCGGAGTGTCCGGCGGGGACAAACTGTTCTTTACCCTTCTTGTCCTGATTTCTCTGGGGGCCTTTGCCTACATGACGACGAGCCTGTGGCGGCGTTGGCTGAGAGAAGGAAGAAAAGACGCTCAGGCCCTTGACGATATGACGGGAGGAGTTGCCCGATGAAAAAACTTCTGGACAAACTCAACTACAAAAGACAGTGTTGGCTGGCCGTGGGCATAGTGCTGTTCTGTTTTATTCTGGCCGGGCTGACCGGCTGGAACAAAGCCTCCAATGTGGGCTGGGTGCTGGCCGGGCTGCTGTTCATAGTCCATCCATTGGTGCCGGAATCCATAAAGTGGAGATACGCCGGGGACGAGAAGCGGATGGCCAGGGACGCCCGCATTGCCGGGGCCGTGGTGATACTTGTGGGCCTTATCACAAAGTTCGGAGTGTAACAGAAAGGCATATAAAATCGCCTGAGCAAAATGCTCAGGCGATTTGTTTTATAGGGGGAGAAGTTCACTGGACGGCGTGCTTTTTGGCTATGCTGTTGGTGTCCAGGCTCTTGCGGAAGACCACGAAACGGTCGTAGAGATATTCCAGAATGAAGTTTGCCGCCATGTTCATGGCCGTCACCAGATACTCATTCCAAAGAAGAGTGTCGGCCAGGTAGTTGCCCAGAAGAGTGGAGGCCGGAGTGAACACGCAGTAGAAGCCCAGGACCTGGGCCATGGCCAGAGGGACATTGTTGGCCGACTGGAAAGTATAGCGGCGGTTGAGGGTGAAGTTCCACAGCACCGACAGCACCAGGGCTATGAGATAGCAGGGCCAGTAGCTCCAGCCTGTCAGCTCGTTGAGGATGGAGAAGGCGATTATCTCGATGATGCCTGCCGAGATGGAGAACAAGAAAAACTTCAGCGAGCGCATAAGCTCTTTTCTGGACATATGAGTTCCTCCCGTGAATCAAGTATGGATATCGTTGAGGCTGCGGAAATTGCTGCGGTTGGCTCTGTAGAGATTTTTAAAGACCCGGTAATAGGGCTCGTAGGCCCCGTGCCTGGCCATATCCGGCTCATATACGGCGGTGACCGGAATGAAGGGGCCTACAACGTCCAGGTCCGGGATGAGCCCCAGGCCCACCGCCACCACGGCGGCGGCGCCCACGGAGCCCACATTCTGAGGGCTGGCCACCACTTCTATCCTGCGCCCGGTGATATCCGCCAGGCGCTGGCAGGTGACCGGCGACAGGGCGCCTCCCCCCACAAAGCGGAGAGTGTCCGAAGTTTTCAGTTTCCTGTCTTGGCACTCCAGCATCCAGCGCAGATGGAAGCAGGTGCCCTCCAAAACGGCGTTTATCATCTCGGTCTTGCCGGTGTCCAGGCGGATATTGAAAAACATCCCCGCCGCATTGGGGTCTTCAAAGGGGCAGCGGTTGCCGTGGAGCCAGGGGGTGAATATCACGCCGCCGGAGCCGGGGGGCACGTCCTTCACCGTCTCGGTCATGTAGTCGTAGAGACTGGTATACACTGCCTCCTGGCTCTCGGCCACATCCTGCTTTTTCAGGTATATGCCTATCTCGTCCAGGGCCAGGTGGTCCTTCACCCATTCCAGGCATTTGCCTGCCGTCTCCATCTCGGCAAAGTAGTTGTAACGGCCGCTCTGCGCGCCTACGATGGCGGCGATCATTGCGGTGACGTCCACCAGCTGCCGGTCACAGACCGTGGAGACCCAGCCGGAGGTGCCGCAGTATATGTGGGTACTGCCCAGGGCAGTGGCCCCGGCCCCCACGCCTATGAGAGCGGCGTCACCGCCGCCGCCGAACACCGGGGTGCCCGGAGCCAGGCCCAGCTCAGAGGCGGCCTCGGGGCTGAGAAGGCCCACCTGTTCGGTGGCCTCAGCCAGCCGGGGCATATGGGCGATATCCACCCCGAACATGGAGCAGAGCTTTTCGCTCCAGCAGCACTTGTCCCTGCGGGTGTCGTAGAGAAAGGTGGAGAAGGCGCTGTCCCGGGTCATCACCGCCTGGCCGGTGCAGCGGAGGATGAGGTATTCCTTCACATCCAACCACTTCCATACCCGGCGGAAATTCTCCGGCTCATGGGCCTGGACCCATTTGTATTTCCACAGAGGGTCCTTGACGCTGCTGGACACGGCCCCGGTGAGGCGCAGGCTGGTAAGGAGCTTGAAGATATTGGCTCCCGCCACCTGTACCCCGTGGGCGATGCCCCGGCGCAGCTCTTCCTTTGCCCGCTGGTCCATGTAGCTCATGGGCCGGCGCACCGGCTTGCCCTCCCTGTCCACCAGCACAAGACCCTGCATCTGGGAGCAGAAGGAGATACCGGCCACCTGGGCGGGCTTTATATGGACTTTTGAAAACAGCTCCCTGGTGGTGGAGCACATGGCCTGCCACCACTCCTCACTGTCCTGCTCTGCTCCGCCGTCGGGCATTATGTACAGGCCGTAGCCCCTTTGGCTGCTGGCGAGCAGCTCTATCCTCTCGCCCAGGGAGAAGAGACAGGTCTTTACGCCTGTTGTACCTATATCATATGCAAGTACGTATGTCAACGATTTTCACCTCTCGAATCCCCATGGGGGACCAAACTTCTCTCAAAGGTAAAGGCGGACTCCAAAAATCTCAGCAGCTGTTCCTCCACGGCTGAGTCCTCAGGCAGGCCGCCGCAGTAGAGCTCCATGCGGGCCCTGTAATAATCACAGCAGTAGGAGAACTGGAGCATCATCAGCAGATTGTCGAAGAAAAAGGCAAAGAGCCCCGGGTCCATGTCCCGGCGAAGGGTACCGGTCTCCCGGCCCCTGGATATGAGCCGGGTGTACAGCCGGGAGCTGAGGCCCTCTATCTCCTCCGCCAGCTGCCGGGCAGTCTCGCCGCTGGAAGATGTTATCTGGTGGTAGAGCCGGATATGGCTGGGGTGGAGGGCGGAAAAATCCTGAAGGGCCCGGATGAGCCGGCGGCTGTAGTTGAGCAGCTTGTCCTCCCGGGAGGTGAGCTCCTCCAGCAGTCCCTCCAGAGATTCCAGACTGTGGCGCAGGCAGGCCTGAAAGAAGTCCTCCTTGTTGGCGTAGTACTTGTACAGCACCCCCACGCTCACCCCGGCCTGCCGGGCGATGGAGGCCATGCCCGCGCCGTGGAGGCCCTTCTCGGCAAAGAGCTCTATCCCCGCTTCCAGTATCTCGTCCAGTTTTTCCGGGCTGAGTTTTTTCAGCATAAGCCTAACCCCGCTGTTTCTTCTTGGAATATTTTTTCACGTAAATGAGCCTTTGCAGCAGGGCGTCCCCATAGCTCAGGGGCCGGCAGCCTTTCACCGCCCAGGCGTAGGCCTGAGCCCGGCAGCCCTTTTCCAGCAGCCGCTGCACGGCCAGGGCCTCGTCGGGCGCCTCCCCCAGGCACAGGGCTCCGCACTCTCTCAGCAGCACGGCGCTGCGGCCCTCAAGAGCCTTGAGGACCTTCTCCGCCTCCGCCGGAACGCAGAGGATGTCCGCCCCGGCTATCTGGGCCAGGTCGTCCAGCATGGGCCGCAGCCGCCTGAGGCGGCCGCTCACCTGGCAGACATAGGGGTCCCGGCAGTGGAGGATGCACTGGGCCTGGAAATTTTTATATATGGCGGCGTGGAGCTCGGCAGTGTCATCGCCGTTTTTCCGGTAGATGCTGCATTTCTGCTCCTGTCCGCCCCGCTTCAGAATAAAGTAGTCCCCGTCCCTGAAACTGTCTCCCAGCTGGGGGAGGGAGGACTGGGCTTCGGGCTCCCGGACCAGGGCATGAAAGCGCCGGGCGCAGTCCTCTTCCAGCTCCGCGGCCAGGCGGAAAGCCTCCTCCATATCCCGGCCCAGGCACAGCGCCCCGTGGCGGCGCATGAGAAGCGCCTGGCACCGGGGCTCGGCCTCCAGCTCCCCGGCTACGGCCCTGCGCAGTTTTCCGGTGGAGGGCAGGCCGTAGGCGGCGCAGGGGACTTTGCCCCCCGGCAGGTCTGCGCCCACATCCAGCGCCTCTCCCTTTATGCCGCAGATGCTTGCCATATCCTGGTGGGTGTGGATGACGAAGGAGATATCCGGCCTGAGGCGGTAGGCGTCGGCGTGGATGCCTTTCTCGCTGGAGGGCTTGCAGGGGCCCTGCCAGCTGCCGTCGCTCAGGTCATACAGGGCCAGCTGCTCCGGCCGCAGGTCCTCGTAGGCCAGGCCGCTGGGGGTGATGACAAAGAGGGTATCGGAGATGCGGGCGCTGATGTTGCCCCAGGTGCGCTCCACCAGCCCCCGCTCCTGGAGCATATGCCCCGCCCGGACCACCAGGTCCCGTGCCTGGGCCTCATCATAATACATGCTCATACCTCCACCAGGCCGCAGTTGGAGAAGACCCGGTCAAAGCGGCTGAGCACGTCGTCTATCATCTCTTCGGTGTAGGCGGCGCTGGTGTAGAGGCGGGAGCCGGCCAGGGTCACCAGGCCCTCGGCCATGTAGGCTGCGCCTATGTGCTCCATCTCTTTCTGGCGGATGCCGGTCTCCTTCAGGATGCCGGGAATGGTCCAGGGCTTCTTCCAGTCGATGGCAAAGTGCATGGTGCCCACGCTGTCCAGATGGCAGATGGAGCCCTGGTTGAAGGCCACGAAAGGCAGGGAGTATTTGGCTATAAGCTCCTGGAGGCCCTTGGTGAGCCTGTCGCCCATGCGTCCGGCCACCTCGCAGGCGTTGGTGCGCTCTATCTCGCAGAGGGTATAGTAGCCGGCCACACAGGAGATGGGGGTGGCCGCCAGGGTGCCGCCGCACATGGCCTTGGAGACCTTCTTGCCGGAGGAGTCCAGACCGGCCCCCAGATGGGCCATGCAGTCGGCGTGGCCGCCTATACCGCCGGCGCCGGGATAGCCGCCGGCGATGATCTTGCCGAATATGGTCAGGTCCGGGTCCACGCCGAAGTAGCCCTGGGCGCCGCTGATACCGATACGGAAGCCCGTCACCACCTCATCGAAGATGAGCAGGGCGCCGTAGTCCCGGGTGAGCTTTGCGGCTCCCCGGATGAACTCCCGGCTCACGGGACGGGTGCCGCTCTCCGGACCCACAGGCTCGATGAACACGGCGGCTGTGCCGCCGTTGAGGCGGTTGGCTTTCAGTTTCCGCTCCAGGTCCTCCAGATCGTTGGGGAAAAACTCGTCGGTGTGCTTGAAGACGAAGTTGGGAACGCCCTTGGACAGCAGGCCCTTGGTGCCGGGGACCCTTATGCCGTAGGCCAGCTGGTCGGACCAGCCGTGGTAGGCCCCGCCCATCTTCAGGATATTTTTGTGTCCGGTCTTCAGCCGGGCTATCCTGGCGGCGCACATGCAGGCCTCGGTGCCGGAACCCAGCATGCGGAACATCTCCACCGAGGGCACCATTTCGGATATCTTCTTGGCCAGCTTGTATTCGTACTCATGGAAGAGGCCGGTGGAGGGGCCGCAGGTGTTGAGAAGCTCGATGACCTTATCCCGCACGGCGGGCATGTTGCTGCCGATAATGGTGGGGCCGCCGGCCTGGAGCAGGTCGTAATACCAGTTGCCGTCCAGGTCGTAGAGCTTGGCCCCCTCGGCCTTGGTGATGACTATGGGGAAAGGATAGTTGAAGGCCAGGTTGTGCTGCACGCCGCCGGGGATGACCTTTTTGGCCTCGCTTATCATGGCCTTGGATTTGGGACATTTCTCTTCAAAATAGTGCTGGACATAGTCCTCCAGCTTATCTTTGCGGATAGAGTATACGGGCTTCTTTATAAGCTCGTCCAGCTGGCGGGTGACTTCCGCCGCGTCCAGATAC
>DVHY01000024.1 GCA_018711755.1 Candidatus Limivicinus faecipullorum
GATTTTTGCAAATATTATATGTTATTATTTAGACGCTAAGCAAGGCATTTATTTCCTGCCCCGGTGGGAAGTCTATGTATATATTGTATTTCATTAAAATGGAGGATATTAACTATGATCAAAGTTGGCATCAATGGCTTCGGCCGTATCGGTTCCCTGGCTTTCAGATCCGCCATCAAGTCTGATGACATCGAGGTCGTCGCTATCAACGCTCCCGGCAAGACCGCAGGTCAGCTGGCCTACGCTGTCAAGTACGACACCGTCCACGGCAAGTTCAACGGCACCGTCGCTTACGATGACGAGGCAAAGACCCTCACCGTCGACGGCAAGACCGCCAAGGTCCTGGATTCCCGTGATCCTTCCCTCCTGCCCTGGGGCGAGCTGGGCGTAGAGTACGTCCTGGAGTGCACCGGCAAGTTCCTCACCAAGGAAGCTGCCCAGCCCCATATCGACGCCGGCGCAAAGGTCGTCGTCATGTCCGGCCCTGCCAAGGATGACACCCCCATGTTCGTCTGCGGCGTGAACCTGGACAAGTACACCCCCGACATGCAGTTTGTCTCCAACGCTTCCTGCACCACCAACTGCCTGGCTCCTCTGGCCAAGGTCATCAACGACAACTTCGGCATCGTTGAGGGCCTCATGACCACCGTGCACGCCTCCACCGCCACCCAGTCCGTGGTTGACGGATTCTCCAAGAAGAACTGGCGCCTGGGCCGCAGCGTGTACAACAACATCATCCCCACCTCCACCGGCGCTGCCAAGGCTGTTGGCAAGGTCATCCCCGAACTGAAGGGCAAGCTCACCGGCACCTCCATGCGTATCCCCGCCGGCGATGTCTCCATCGTTGACCTGACCTGCCGTCTGGCCAAGGGCGCTACCTACGACGAGATCTGCGCCGCCGTCAAGGCCGCTTCCGAAGGCCCCATGAAGGGCGTCATCGAGTACGTGGACGAAGAGGTCGTCTCCTCCGACTTCCGCACCGATGCTCACACCTCCATCTTCGACGCCAAGGCCGGCCTGTCCCTGAACGACAACTTCGTCAAGCTCATGGCTTGGTACGACAACGAGTGGGGCTTCAGCTGCAAGATGCTGGACCTGACCCGTCACATCGACTCCGTCCGCAAGGCCTGAGCCTTTCACAGGCAGCCTGAGACGAAACGATAGCACAAACGCAAAAAGCTCCCGCCCATCGGGCGGGAGCTTTTTGCGGCTTTAAACGTAACACTGTGTAATTTTAAGCGGCGTATTTTGTCAGCACTCCGGGAGCTCTATCCAGCTGCCGAATATTTCATCCCACTGGGGCGGGTCGAAAATGTTTGCCAGTCCGCTGTTGTGATAAAAAGTAAGCTCCCCGAATTTGATCTTGCCGGATATATTGTACAGGTCGACTCTCAGCAGGGGAAAGCCCCTGGACAATTCCTCGGCCAGCTGTACCATGGTCTCAAAATTTTCAGGCTTGAGTATTGGCATAGGATAGTTGGGGTCTGTCTCCCTTACCGGCAGCAGATTGAACTGCCTGTCATAGATATTGCTGTAGCAGTTTTCCGTAGTATGTCCCTTGCCGTCAATAACTCCTATATTCAGAAAGAGCGCCCTTACCCTGCCGTTGAAGCACATGAAACGGTAGTCCAGCAAGCCCAGCTGCTGCTGGATGGTATCCGGCGAAATCCCTTCGCCGTTCATAGGTATGGAGGTACTGTCTTCCGGGCGGCACAGATAGGCTTCGTCGATTATCCTGGGCGGTACATCCTTGTACGGCCATTCCCGGTTGCCGTAATAGTAATTGCGTTTAAGCCTGCGGCTGAGTTTGCTCCGGGCATCTTCAATATCGAAGCCGGCCTTGTCACGGCAGGCAATGACGCTGCCGCTGTCGTGGGTGCATTTTAATACGAACTGCCGGGGCAGTGAATCAAAATCTATTTCGTCAAAACTCTCCCAGGGACCGCCCAAAAGGGGTATGAGATATTCATCTCCGATTTTTTCGGCTATGTACCGGCGGACTGCGTATTTATCCACCAGGGTGGTATATATGGGTTTCCGGTCATGGAGCTTGAGCCACATCATCTTTTCGCTGAAACCTTTGGGGTGTTCCAGGTCAAGTTCGGTGCCGTAAGAGAGCCGGTATTTGTGGCGATAAAGCTCCTCGTCGGACATATTTCTGTAAAATCCCCGGGCAGCCAGAACGCTGAACCTGAATTCCCTGTCCAGTATCAGGCGCAAATACTTGTTCATGTTTCCGCTCCTTTAGCTTCCTTTAAATAAAGTAAATTTTAACTATAGAGGCAAAATTGCCTATGTAGTTTATTTTAAGATAGCATAACTGCCCATATAATTCAAGTATATTTAAATTATGTAGGCGGTGAAACCTGTGGATTACTATGATATCGGGCAGAGGATACGGACGTTGCGCCGGGAGAAAAAGCTCTCTCAGGAGCAGCTGGCGGAAAAGGTTTGGATCTCCACCACACATATGAGCCATATTGAAAACGGCAGCACCAAGCTGAGCCTGCCGGTATTGGTAGACCTGGGCGGCAGCGCTGGACGTGAGCGTGAACGAGCTGTTGGCGGGGCAGAGCAGCCAGTGCCGCAGTGCCGGCTATGAGCAGGTCAAGGAGCTTTTGAACGGCTGTTCTGAAAAGCAGCTGAAGATAATAACCGAAGTAATCAAAAGCACAAAGGCGGCGCTGGACAAATACGGGGTATAAAGACAGCTTGTTTACAGTTCATTAACTTGACATTGCCTTTGTAAAGTGTTAGTCTGTATAAGGATACATTTGGCCGCTTGCCGGATGGCTGTCCCAAAAAGGGACCGCCCCAGGCAGAGCGGCTTTGTTTTTGCGATTTACATTTTCAACCATGGAACAAGGAAAGGATGTACAGAAAAATGACTCATTATGACGTGATAATCGTAGGCGCGGGCCCTGGGGGCATCTTCACCGCCTATGAGCTGGCCAAGGCCGACCGGGGACTGAAGGTAGCGGTCTTTGAACTGGGCAAGCCCCTGGACAAAAGGAAGTGCCCCATTGACGGCAAGAAGATAAAATCCTGCGTGAAGTGCCCCACCTGCGCCATAATGAGCGGCTTCGGCGGGGCGGGCGCTTTTTCCGACGGCAAGTACAATATAACCAACCAGTTCGGCGGCACCCTCTATGAGTATGTGGGCAAGCAGCGGGCCATTGAGCTGATGCGCTATGTGGACCAGATAAACCTGGACCACGGCGGAGCGGGCACCAAGCTCTATTCCACCGCCAACACCAAGATAAAGCGCACCTGCCTGGAGAACGGCCTGCATCTGCTGGACGCCCAGGTGCGGCATCTGGGCACCGACATAAATTATGTGGTGCTGGAGAACATATATAATGAACTGAAGGACAAGGTGGAGTTCCACTTCAACTCCGCCGTCACCGGTGTGGAGAAGACGGAAGAGGGCTACATCGTCCATGTGGGCACCGAGAGCTACAGCTGTGAGCGCTGCGTTATCTCCGTGGGCCGCAGCGGCAGCAAGTGGATGGAGAGCGTCTGCGAGGGCCTGGACATCCCCACCCGCTCCAACCGGGTGGACATAGGCGTGCGGGTGGAGCTGCCCGCCGAGGTCTTCTCCCACCTTACCGACGAACTCTATGAGAGCAAGATAGTCTACCGCACCGAGAAGTTTGAGGACCTGGTGCGCACCTTCTGCATGAACCCCCACGGCGTGGTGGTCAACGAGAACACCAACGGCATAGTCACCGTCAACGGCCACAGCTATGAGGACAAGAGCAAGCACACCGAGAACACCAACTTTGCCCTGCTGGTGTCCAAACATCTGTCCGAGCCCTTCAAGGACTCCAACGGCTACGGCGAGAGCATAGCCCGCCTGTCCAACATGCTGGGCGGAGGCGTCATGGTCCAGCGCTTCGGCGACCTGGTGAGAGGGCGGCGCAGCACGGTGCGGCGCATAGAGGAGAGCTTTGTCACTCCCACCCTGGCCGCCACCCCCGGCGACCTGAGCCTGGTCATCCCCAAGCGCATCCTGGACGGCATCATTGAGATGATCTATGCTCTGGACAAGATAGCCCCGGGCACCGCCAACGACGATACCCTCCTCTACGGCGTAGAGGTGAAGTTCTACAATATGGAAGTTGAAATAGACAACAATCTGGAGACCAGCAGCCCCGGCCTCTTCGTCATAGGGGACTGCTCCGGCGTCACCCACTCCCTGTCCCATGCCTCCGCCAGCGGCGTGCATGTGGCCAGACACATTCTGGGCATCCGGGACTGAGCCGCTTCCCTTGATTTCTGCCTTGCAGGATGCTAGAATACGGTAATTGAATCCATCGGGGCCGCCGAATATAAGCTGGCGGCCCCGCTCCGGCTCATATTTTCTCCAGGAGGACCGCAATGTCAAAAGTCAAAGGTCAAAACTACATGCACGGCGCCGCCATACTCACCATAGGCGTGGTGATAATGAAGATACTGGGCTTCATCTATAAGATACCTCTGGGGAACATACTGGGGGACGAGGGCTTCTCCATGTTCACCAGCGCCTATAATATCTACTATGTGTTCTTCACCCTGGCCACGGCGGGCCTGCCGGTGGCTCTGTCCCGCCTGGTGGCGGAGGCGGACGCCAACGGCCGGGCCAAGCAGGAGGAGAAGACCTTCCGGGTGGCGCTGCTGACCTTCTTTGTCATCGGTGCGGTCTTTGCGCTGATACTCTATCTTTTTCCCAACTGGCTGGCGGACAATTACCTGGAGAACCCGGACGCCGCCCCCAGCATAAGGGCCATGGCCCCCTCCATACTGCTGGTGTGCCTGGTGTCTGCCTACAGAGGCTACTGCCAGGGCAACGGCAACATGCTGCCCACCACCGTGGACGAGGTGCTGGAGGTGCTCTTCAAGGTCATCTCCGGGCTCATCCTGGCGGCCGTGATAATGGATATGGGCCTGGGCCTGCCCGCCGCCTCTGCCGGGGCCATCTTCGGCGTGTCCATAGGCTCGGTGGTGTCTCTGAGCTACATGGTGTGGTACAAGCGGCGCAATTATGACGTGCTCACCGCGCCATATACCGGCGGCCGGGCCCCCAACGACATCCCGGAGGATGACGATGAGGTGGACGGGGCTCTGACCATAGTGAAGAACATCCTCACCATCGGCATCCCCATAGCATTCGGAGCCTGCATCCTGGCCATCCTCAACTCCGTGGACTCCAAGCTCTGCATGAACCGGCTCCAGAGCGCCGCCGGCTTCAGCTATCTGGAGGCCAAGGTGCTCTACGGCGTCTATGGCAAGGCCCAGACTCTGTTCAACCTGCCCGCCGCCTTTATAACCCCCCTCACCATCTCCATAGTCCCTGCCATATCCTCTGCCATAGCCCGGGGCAGAAGGGCCGAGGCCATGAAGACCGCCGAGGACTCCATGCGCATCTCCGCCGCAATAGCCCTGCCCATGGGCGTGGGCCTGGCGGTGCTCAGCTACCCCATCATGAACATCCTCTACCCCAACAGCAACGAGGCGGGGCCGGGGCTGCTGAGCATCATGGGCGTGGCCTCCTTCTTCGTGTGCCTGGTGCTGATGGAAAACGCCATACTCCAGGCCTCCGGCAAGGAGAAGCTCACCATGATAACCCTGATAAGCGGCGGCCTCATCAAGATAGCCGTCAACTGGTTCCTGGTGGCCGAGAGGTCCATCAACATCTACGGCGCCCCGGTGGGCACTCTGGTGAGCTATTTCTTCATGGCGGCGCTGGATTTCGTATTCATGTGCGTCACCTTGCGGGAGAAGCCCAGGGCCCTGAGGGTTTTTGCCGGGCCTTTGGGCGCCAGCCTGCTCATGGGCGCCACGGCCTGGGCCATATACGGCCTGGCAGGGCGTTTCGTGGGGGCTGACAGCTATCTGAGCATGCTGCTGTCCATGGCCCTGGCAATAGCTGCGGCGGTGCTGGTGTATGCCGTCAGCGTCATCACCATGAAGGTCATCACAAAAGAGGACATGAGCCTCATACCCGGCGGGGCAAAAGTTGCAAAAATACTGCATATGCGCTAAAAAATCTGAATTTATGCAAATAAGACTTGATTAACCGCCAGAAATATGGTAGATTCTATGCGTTGCCTTTTTAAAGGCATGCAATGAATGAGTATTCTGCCGGGTTTTCGGGCAGACTCATCATAAATGCGGTAATGGCCGCACAATATATTCAGGAGGTTTTTCACTATGAATAAGGCAGATTTGGTCGCAGCCGTTGCTGAGAAGGCCGGCATCTCCAAGAAGGACAGCGAGAAGGCCGTCAACGCCGCCTTTGACGCAATAACCGAGGCTCTGGTTGCCGGAGACAAGGTTCAGCTGGTGGGTTTCGGCGCTTTTGAGACCAAGGAGCGGGGCGCCCGCATTGGCCGCAACCCTAAGACCAAGGAAGAGATACAGATCCCTGCCAGCCGCGTCCCCGGCTTCAAGGCCGGCAAGGCTCTCAAGGATGCCGTTGCAAAGTAATTTGCAGCAGATAAACGGCCGTCGAAAGACGGCCGTTTTTTCATGGGTCCGGGGCCCGGGGCAGAGGCCGACTCTTCCGGCGGGGAGAGAATTGACCGTTGAATTTACCGGGGAAAGCCCTTATAATGTACTCAGTATTTTAAGGACGGCCCGGCGGGATAAGGCCCCGGAGGCGGGCGGGAGAAAAATCGAAAGGAAAAAAGCATGAGCTACGGAAAAGTGGATGCGGCTCTGGCGGAAAAGCTGGAGGAGATAGTGGGCAAGGACCGCTTCCAGTACGGGAGCGGCGTGGGGGAGGACTACTCCCATGACGAGATGCCCATATACGGGAAGCACTGTCCCGAGGCGGTGTGCCTGGTGGAGAGCACCGAGGAAGTGTCCGGGATAATGTCCCTGTGCTATGAGCATGAGGTGCCGGTCACCGTGCGGGGCGCCGGCACCGGCCTGGTGGGGGGCTGCGTGCCCCTGTGCGGGGGCGTGGTCATATCCACAGCCAGGATGAACAAGATACTGGGCTATGACATGAAGAACCTGACGGTGGAGATCCAGCCGGGGGTGCTGCTGAAAGACCTGGCGGCGGATGCGCTGGACCGGGGACTGATGTATCCTCCGGACCCGGGAGAAAAGACCGCCACCGTGGGCGGCAACGTGAGCACCAACGCCGGGGGCATGCGGGCGGTGAAATACGGCGTGACCAGGGACTATGTGCTGGCCATGACGGTGGTGCTGCCGGACGGACAGATAATGAAGCTGGGCAAAGCGGTCTGCAAGACCAGCTCCGGCTACAGCCTGCTGCACCTGATGATAGGCAGCGAGGGCACCCTGGGCATAATCACCCAGCTGACTTTGAAGCTGATCCCCAAGCCCATTGCGGACATGAGCTTCATCCTGCCCTTTGAGGACATTGCCGCCGCCATAAGCTCCGTGCCCAGCATAAAGCTGGCGAACCTGGACCCTCAGTCCATAGAGTTCATGGAGCGGGATATCGTGGACTCCTCGGCGGCCTTCACCAATAATCCGGTTTTTCCCACGGTGGTCAACGGCCGGGAGGCCGGCGCCTATATCCTCGTCACCCTTGTGGGGGACAGCGAGGAAGAGCTGGAGGGGAAAATGGAGCGTCTGGGCCAGGTGGCCGAGGACTGCGGGGCATATGACACCCTGGTGGTCTGGGACGAGGCGATGAAGAGAGCGGTCTGGGCCGCCCGCAGCGCCTTTTTGACCGCCATCGAGGCGGAGACCAGGCTGGTGGACGAGATGGATGTGGTGGTGCCCGTGGACAGGATAGCGGAATTTTTGCTGTATTCCCACGATGCGGCGGAGGAAGAGGGCATACGCCTGCGCTCTTTCGGGCACGCCGGGGACGGGAACCTGCATATCTACTGCTGCTCCAACCAACTGGAGGAGGACGAGTTCAAAAAGCGGGTCAAAAAGCTGATGGATAAATGCTACGCCAAGTGCGCCGAGTTCGGAGGCCAGGTGTCCGGGGAGCACTCCATAGGCCATGCGAAGAAAGCTTACCTCAGAGAATCGGTGGGAGAGAGGGCCTACGGGCTCATGGCGGCCATAAAGCAGGTCTTCGACCCCAAGGGCCTGCTGAATCCGGGAAAGGTCTGCCACGACATAGAGATGCAGTGAGAGCCCCGGGGAGGCCGGCGCCCGGGGAATGCCGGGGGATACCTCTCTCCCGGGCCTGCTCAGGCCCAGGAGCCGCCGGGACGGCCCGGCAAAAAATCACGGCCAGGAGGAAAAGAACATGAGACTTGACAAATACCTGAAGGTGTCCCGGCTGATAAAGCGCCGCAGCGTGGCCAACGAGGCCTGCGACGGGGAGCGGGTCAGCGTCAACGGCCGCCAGGTAAAGGCCAGCTACCAGGTGAAAGTGGGAGACGTGATAGAGATAGGCTTCGGCCAGCGCAGTCTGAAAGTGGAAGTCACCCAGATAAGCGAGACCGTCTCCAAAGCCGACGCTCCGGCCATGTATAGGGAGATAGAATAAGGATAAAAATAAAAAAGCCACAGAGGCGGCCTTATCCGCAGGCCGCCTCTGTGGCTTTGCAATGGGGGATATATATTATCAGATGATGTATTTCTTCAGCTCTTCGGGGACCGTCTCGGGGTCCACGGAGATGCTGATGACGAAGTCTATGTTCTCACTGGCTGCAAACTTGTCCAGCCAGGCTATGAAAGCGCAGAGGGACTCGATGGACTTGTCTCCCACCATCTTGTAGAAATTATCAATAAAGAAATGAGTGATGTCGTAATTACCGGCGTGTATCCCGCAGATAAGTCCCTTGAGGAATTCATAACTGCCGATATCGTAGTTGCCGGCATCTATAAGGCGGGCCTGATAGGGGATGTCATAGGTGAGCTTGCGCTCCTTCTCAATGCAGACCACATCGCCGGGGCAGTCGTTTACGGCCTGGCGGACCATGTCCA
>DVHY01000215.1 GCA_018711755.1 Candidatus Limivicinus faecipullorum
GCTACTGGGGCGCCCTGACCGTTCTTCTGGGACGTTACCAGCAGGATGATGCCGCCGGCCAGCGCCAGCACGCCGATGGGCAGGAACACATAGGCAAACCAGGGCTGCGCCCAGGAAACCCCGCCGCCCGCATTGAATTTTCTCCAGAGATCCGTGAATACATGTCATTTCTCTGAGACGTATAATATAAAACGGTCCGCAGTATGCGGGCTGTTTTATACATATTATGCTCTTTTCTCCAACTCTCTTATGCCTTGACTTCCTTCTTGGCCTCCATGTTGCGGATGACGAAGAGGACGGCCACGGTGAGCACGGCGCCCACTATGAAGCAGATGACGGCGTTCTGGACAAAGCCCGCCACTATGTAGGTCACGAAGCTGACTGCGGCCACAGTGATGGCGTAGGGCAGCTGGGTGGACACGTGGCTCAGGTGCTCCACCTGGGCTCCGGCAGAGGCCATGATGGTAGTATCGGAGATGGGAGAGCAGTGGTCGCCGCAGACGGCGCCGGCACAGCAGGCGGAGATGCCGATTATCAGCAGGCTGCTGGAGGCGGGGAAGATAGCGGTGACTATGGGGATGAGGATGCCGAAGGTGCCCCAGGAGGTGCCGGAGGCAAAGGCCAGGATGCAGGCCACCACGAAGATGACGGCGGGCAGCATGCTGTACAGGCTCTGGGAGGCGCCCATCATCAGGTCATGGACGAATACGTCGGCGCCCAGGGTGCTGGTCATGGTCTTCAGGGACACGGCCATGGTGAGGATGATGATGGGGGGGACCATGGCGATAAAGCCCTTGGGCACGCAGGCCATGGCCTCCTTGAAGCTGAGGACCCGGCGGGCGCACATATAGATAACGGTGAGCACAAGAGCTATGATGCCGCCCCAGGGCAGGCCCACAAAGGCGTCGGTATTGCCGAAGGCGCCGATGAAGTCCCCGGCGCACTCGGTGCCGCCCCAGGCGTCCACACCGAAGAAGCCGCCCACATATATCATACCTATGGTGCAGGTGATAATAAGCACGATAACGGGGAAGATAAGGTCAAAGACACGGCCCTTGGGATTGGCCGTCTCTTCTTCCTGACCCTCCAGCCCGCCCAGCTTGCCTTCCAGCTGAGCCGCCATCTCGTGGACACGCATGGGGCCGTAGTCGAACTTCATAAGGGTGATGGCTATGATGAACACGAAGGTGAGCAGGGAGTAGAAGTTATAGGGTATGGCCCGGATGAAGAGCTCTATGCCGCTGAAGCCCGCGTCCAGGTCTGCGGCCACGCCGGAGACGGCGGCGGCCCAGGAGGAGATGGGGGCTATCATGCACACGGGGGCGGCGGTAGCGTCGATGAGGTAGGAGAGCTTGGCCCGGGAGATGCGGTGGCCGTCGGTGACGGGGCGCATGACGGAGCCCACGGTGAGGCAGTTGAAGTAGTCGTCGATGAAGATGAGCACGCCCAGCACAAAGGTGGCCAGGGTGGCGCCCACCCGGGTCTTGATGTTCTTCTCGGCCCAGCGTCCAAAGGCGGCGGAACCGCCGGAGCCGTTGACCATGGCGACGATTATTCCCAGAATGACCAGGAACAGAAAAATACCCGCATTATCCGCAATGGCAGTGATAAAGCCGGAGTTGAGGGCGGTGTCCAGCGCGGCTACCGGGGCAAAATTCGCGCAGAAGAGGGCGCCCACCAGCACACCGATGAACAGGGAGGAGTAGGCCTCCTTGGTGATAAGGGCCAGGACTATGGCCAGGATGGGGGGCACCAGGGCCCAGAAAGTACCGTACATCTCATGTACCTCCAAAAAATTAGTGACTATATTTAAACGGCGGTCCCGGAGGGCCTTGACCTTAAATATACCGGGGCAAAAAGAAAATGCCATGAACGGAGCACAGGCTGTTCATGACATGAAACAAATCACTTTTATCTGACAGCTCTCCGCTTCCGCGACAGTCCGCCGGATATTCTCCGTCGGCCCAGCGATACCTGCCCAGGAAAACAGATACCCTTCGGCGATGACCCCTTTCGCTCCGCGATTCCTGTCGCTGCAAGGGAGATACTATTGATCACCGCGCCTCTATCATCTATAATTTGTCACAATTATATAACATCTGCCCTTTTTGTCAACAGGTAAAAGCTGCCTTGTTAAATTCTCATAATTTTTGTATAATAGCTCTGTGGAAAAACCTGTGGTTTATGTGGATTATGTATAGAATATGAACAAATTCTTTGATTTTACAGCCAACCAGCCGGCCTCGGCGGGCTTCGGCCGCTTCAGCGCGGCCCATCTCTCCCTGCTGCCGGTCTTTGCTCTGCTGCTGGTCGGGGCTTTCCTGCTCTGCCGGAAACGCCCGGGGCCGGGGCGAGCCCTGTCCCGGGCCGCCGTCTGGCTGGGCCTGCTCACAGAGCTGGGCCGGGGGGCGCTGCTCCTTGCCCTGGGCCTCTATGACAGGGGCCGCCTGCCCCTGCATCTGTGTACCCTCTCGGTCTATCTGTATTTTCTCCACATGCTCAGGCCCGGCCCGACCCTGGGCCAGTTCATATATGCCTTCTCCCTGCCCGGTGCCGCCTTTGCCCTGGTCTTCCCCGACTGGGCCGACTACCCCCTGTGGCACTTCGTCAGCCTCAGCTCCTTCCTGCTGCACTTTTTCCTGCTGCTCTACCCTGTCACGGCCCTGGCCCTGGGGGATATTCGCCCGGATATCCGCCGTCTCCCCCGCAGCATAGCCCTGATGCTGGCCATGGCTCTGCCGGTCTGGGCGCTGGACCGGCTGCTGGATACCAACTATATGTTTCTGAACTGGCCGCCCGCCGACACCCCCCTGGAGCTCTTCGCCCCTCTGGGCCGCCCCGGCTACCTGCTGGGCTTTATACCCCTGGCTCTTGCAGTCTGGCTCCTGCTGTACCTGAAACAGCTGGGGATTCCGGAGAAAAAGGGAGAAAAGATGGGAATATTTTTCTTTTTCAAGGAAAATCCTGGAACAAAGGGGAGGGACGCTCCGTCATAAAACCATGAAAAGCGGCTCATGCCGCATTTTTGCAGGGAGCAGGAAAATGTTGTACTATCTGATTTTTTACGGAGTGGATATGCTGCTGTGGTCCGCCGCTCTGGTATTGACGCTGGCTGTGATCGCACTGGTCAGCGGACACCGGCTGTCCCGGGCTCAGAAGATATGGATACTCATACTGGCTCTGTACCTGGCGGCGGTATACAATGTGGCCGGCGCCCCGGAGCTGCCCTACATCTACCCCAACTTCAATGTCAACCTTATCCCCTTTATCGATATACGCAGCGATGTGCCCGCCTACCTTATCAACTCCGGGCTGAACATCATCCTGTTCATGCCCCTGGGCTTTATACTGCCCCTGCTGTGGAGGCGCTTTCGCAGCAGAAAGCGCATCATCCTCACCGGCTTCCTGTTCTCCCTGGCCATTGAGCTGTCCCAGCTTCTGAACTACCGCATCACCGATGTGGACGACCTTATCATGAACTCCCTGGGCGCCTGGCTGGGCTACGAACTGCTGATGTTCCTCCATCGCCGCAGCGCAAAAGGGCTGCTCCTCTCCTCCGCCGACAGCGGACGGAGGCAGCTGACCGTGGTAGTGCTGACGGTGGTGCTGGTGATGTTTGCCCTGCGCCCCTATATCACCGCTTGGGTGGCCGAAATTATGCTGTGAAAAAGAAAAAATCTTCTTGACTTTGCTGCGCCCGTGAATTATAATAATCAAGCCTCAAAGTTAATAAATTCTTTTCTTGAGCAAACACGGAGATGTCGCGTAGTTGGTCGAGCGCGCACGATTGGAAATCGTGTAAGGGTCAAAAGCTCTTCGAGAGTTCGAATCTCTCCATCTCCGCCATGTCGGAGCAAGCGTTTTTGACGCTTGCTCCTTTTTTACAGCCGCAGCTTTCAGGCGCGGAATCTGATGAAAGGACAGGTACTGTATTATGAGCGATCCTGTGAGCGACGCAGTCACCGATGTGGTTGGCGACGCTGTAGGCGAGGCCGTAGGCGGCGCAGTGGGCGACGCTACGGAGATGTTCACCTCCCTGGGCATGGACGTGGTCACCGCCGCCGTGGCGGGAAAGATACTCTCCGCCCTGATACTTACCCTGGTCTGTCTTGTCATCATCAAGATAATCACCAGGATACTCTACAACATATTTGAAAAGACCCGTTTTGAGCGGAGCATGAAGGACTTTCTCCTTTCCGCTTCCAAGGTCTCCCTTTGGTTCATTGCCGCCATAATCGTGGCCACCACCCTGGGCATAGACGCAGCCTCCCTGGTGGCGGTGCTGTCCGTGGCAGGTCTGGCCCTGTCCCTGAGTATCCAGGGTATCATGACCAACCTCTTCTCCGGCATCACCCTGCTGGCTACCCGGCCTTTCCTGGCGGGGGATTTCGTGGAGATAAACAGCGTCTCCGGCACCGTATGTACCATAGGGCTCTTCTACACCACAGTCACCACCGCGGACAACAAGAGCATCTCCATTCCCAACAACGAGATAACCGGCTCCAAGGTGATAAACTACACCCACGAGCCCATGCGCCGGGTAGAGCTGTTTTTCAGCGCCAGCTACGACGCCTCCACCCAGCAGGTCAAAGACGCCCTGATGGAGGCAATAAATGCCGAGAGCCGCATACTGTCCCAGCCGGAGCCCTTTGTGGGGCTGCATGCCTACAAGGACAGCTACATAGACTATGCACTCCGGGTCTGGTGCAAGAGCGAGGACTACTGGCCTGTATACTACGCCCTCAACGAGTCGGTGCGGGAGAGCTTCCGGCGCCACGACGTGGAGATGACTTACAACCACCTGAACGTACACATGGTAAAGGACTGAAAACAGGCAGGGGAAAATCGGAAGAAAAAGCGGAGGAGCATGGCTCCTCCGCTTTTTCGCAGACTGTCGAAAAACCATAAAATAAATGAAAAACAATAGAGCAGCGGGGGAGCGCGAGGGGGTAAGGCCCCTTACTCACCTTGCCGCAGATCCGAAATAAAAGCTGCAAGTGCAGCTTTTATTTCGGGCGGCTGCGGAAATTGCGCCCTGCCTTTATCTGCCGCAGGCAGCGGCAGGGTCGCAATTCTCGCAGTACAATAACCCGCCACAGAAAAGCCTTGAAAACTATTTTGTTTTCAAGGCCGAATCAAGGCCCAGCGAAGCGGGCTTGATTCGGAAAGGAGCTGCAACGAAATGGATGAGAAGTGGCGGCTGTCCTTATGGGC
>DVHY01000216.1 GCA_018711755.1 Candidatus Limivicinus faecipullorum
ACATTTTTTTCGTCATTTTTGCCTATGGTTTTTTTCGGCTCCGGGCTCAAAAAAATCTGGTAATCTGCTTTCCCCTGTGGTATACTTCTTTTGCCAGTTATGTAAATCATTTTTGTTATATTCCTTCAAAGGGGGTCTTTACCATGGAATACTTTGAGGAGCGCGTGGCCAGGGACGACAAATACCACGGCATCATCGTGGATGTGCATCTGGACAGAGTTCGTCTCAACGACGGCAGTCTCGCCAACCGGGAGGTGGTGGAACACCCCGGCGGAGTCGCCATACTCCCCGTGGACGACAAGGGCTTTTGCTATATGGTCCGGCAGTTCCGATACCCCGCAGGGCATATGATCCTCGAGACCCCCGCAGGCAAGCTGGAATACGGAGAGGACCATTACGCCTGCGCTGTCCGGGAGCTCAGCGAGGAGACCGGCTTCACCGCAGATGAGTTTATCTACCTGGGAGTATTCTACACCTCCCCCGGTTTTTCCAGTGAAAAACTCCACGTATACCTGGCCCTTGGGCTCCATCCCGGCCGCTGCCACCTGGATGAGGGGGAATTCCTCAATGTGGAAAAGTACAGTTTGGACCAGCTCATGGACATGGTCATGGCCAACCAGATAGAGGACGCCAAAACAATTATTGCTCTTTTAAAGGCTGAAAAGCTGCTGAAACAGCGAGGTTTGGAATAAAACTGTTGCCAAAGAGCTATATATGTGTTAAAATCTGAAGTTGGTGAGTCCGGCTGTCCCTGCTACCGGCAGGGCCGGAGCCCGGCATCCGACTGTATTGGAAGGTGCAAATTTTGGAAAAATATATTATTAACGGCGGCAAAGCCCTCCACGGCGAAGTGGAGATAAGCGGAGCTAAAAACGCCGCAGTGGCCATCATCCCCGCCGCCCTTATGGTGGACGGAGTCTGCCACATAGAAAATATTCCCCAAATCAGCGACACCGATATGCTGCTGACCATACTTAAGGAGCTGGGCGCAAAGGTCCGCTTCCTGAATAAATCCACCATTGAGATCGACTGCACCAAGGTGAGATATCAGGACGCCCCCTACGACCTGATGCGCAAGATCAGAGCTTCCTACTACCTTATCGGCGCCATGCTCGGACGCTTCGGCAGCGCAAAGACCACCATGCCCGGCGGCTGCAATTTCGGAGTCCGTCCCATCGACCAGCACATCAAGGGCATGACCGCCCTGGGCGCCGACGTGGATGTGAAAAACGGCTTCGTCTATGCCGACGCCAGAGACGGCAAGCTCCACGGGGCCAGGATCTATCTGGATAAGGTCTCCGTGGGCGCTACCATGAACATCATCCTGGCCGCAGCCCTGGCCCAGGGCCGCACCGTTATCGAGAACGCCGCCAGAGAACCCCATATAGTGGACCTGGCCAACTTCCTCAACTCCATGGGCGCAGACATCCGGGGCGCCGGTACCGACACCGTCAAAGTCAACGGCGTTGACAGGCTCCACGGCGGCAGCTACGCCATCATCCCCGACCAGATAGAAGCCGGCACCTACATGGTGGCCGCCGCGGCCACCGGCGGTGAAGTTCTTATAAAGAACGTCATCCCCCGCCACTTGGAGTGCATCAGCGCCAAGCTCCGGGAGACCGGCACCATCGTTCAGGAATACGAGGATTCCGTCCTGGTAAAGGGGGCCAGCTCCCTCAGGAAGGTCAACATCAAGACCCTGCCCTACCCGGGCTTCCCCACCGACATGCAGCCTCCCATGGGCGCTCTCATGTGTCTTGCCAACGGCACCTCTGTCATTACAGAAGGAGTATACGACAACCGCTTTAAGTACACCAACGAACTGCGTAAAATGGGCGCCGAAATACAGGTGGACGGCCGGGTGGCCGTCATCGAGGGGGGTAAGCGCCTCACCGGCGCTCCCGTCCACGCCTGCGATTTGAGAGCCGGAGCTGCCATGGTCATCGCCGGCATGTGCGCCACAGGCACCACTGTTGTGGAAGACGTGCGCTATATTGAACGAGGCTATGAGAACTTCGTGGGCAAGCTGAAGGCCCTGGGCGCAGATATAGAGTGCGTGGACGAGCCCGAGGACTCCGACTCCTCCGACAAAATCCTCTGCGTCTGCTGATGAAGCTGAGTATCTTTGCCAGCGGCTCCAGCGGCAACTGCCTTTGTCTAAGCAGCGGCAGCAGCCACATCCTCATCGACGCCGGTATCTCCATGCGCAGGATATCCCAGGCTCTGAGGGGAGCCGGACTGGAACTTAAGGGCATTTCCGGAGTGCTCATCACCCATGAGCACTCCGATCATATTTCAGGGCTGAAAATGCTTGTAAAGCACTTTGACATCCCGGTATACGCCCCCCACACCATTGCAAACCGGCTCCGGGGCATGCTGCCGGATATAGAGCCCTGCCTGCGCATCATATCCGTTGGGGAGCCCTTCGGCCTGGGCGGCTTCCTTGTAAGGGCCTTTCACACCCCCCACGACACCGACGAGAGCGTGGGCTACCGGGTGGAGGGCGGCGGCTGCTTTGCCATCGCCACCGACATGGGCCATGTGACCGACGAGGTGCTGGAGGCCCTCACCGGGGCGGACACCGTACTGATAGAGGCCAACCACGACGTGGAGCTGCTCTCCGACGGGAGCTATCCCATCTATCTGAAACGGCGCATACTCTCCAACCGAGGGCATCTGTCCAACGAGAGCTGCGCAAAGCTGGCCCTCTATCTCTGCCGCCACGGCACAAGGCAGATAGTCCTGGGCCACCTGAGCCGGGAAAACAACCGGCCGGAGCTGGCTCTGTCCGCAGTGCGCGCCCAGCTGGCCGGGCTGCCGGTGGAGCTCCACTGCGCTCCCCCCGCCGGGGAGCTGACGCTGGCCGTAAGGGAGGCTGAGCCGTGCTTTCAGTAAAGCTGATTTGCGTCGGACGCATGAAGGAAAAATTCTACGCCGAGGCTTTCGGCGAGTACATGAAGCGGCTCCAGCCCTACTGCAAGCTGCAGCTTACCGAGGCCCCGGAGCAGAGACTGAGCGAGTCCCCCTCCCCAAAGGAGCTGGAAAAGGCCCTGGACCGGGAGGCGGAGGATATCCTGGCCGCCATCCCCGGCGACAGTTATGTGGCCGCCCTCTGCATAGAGGGGCGGGAGCTGTCCAGTGAAGCCCTGGCGGAGCTGGTCTTTAAAGCGGAAGGCTCCGGCAGGCCCAGGATGTGCTTTATCATCGGCGGCTCCTACGGCCTGTCCCCCAGGGTGAAGGCCCGGGCCGACCTGAAGCTGAGCATGTCCCCCATGACCTTTCCCCACCATCTTGCCCGGGTCATGCTGGCCGAGCAGCTCTACCGCTCTTTTAAAATAATCGAAGGTTCCAGATATCACAAATAGGAGGCGGCCCATGGATAAATCGTCCCTACTCACCGCCGAGGAACGCTGGCCCAGATGGCATGCGGTCCTTGTATTTCTCGTCTTCTGCTTCTTTATGGTCTGTCCCGCCGCCCCGGAGCGCTGGGCCGACCTCTACTCCTTCTACGGCAAGACCCTGGTGGTGGCCGTCATCGCCCTGGCGCTCTATATCAAGCGCTTCAGCTTCGCCGCCGAGGTGAAGCTGGTCTGGCTTTACGCCCTGTGGCTGCTCGTCAGCCGCATGCTCAACTCCGACATGTACATGGTGCGGGAGAGCGACCTGGTGCTGACCAAGTTCCTCTGCGCCGCCGTGCTGGCCACGGGCCTGGTGCTGGACGCCGGGCAGCGCCGCCGCTTTATGAACTGGTTCTGTCTGGCTGTAGGTCTCTTCTATTTCTGCTCCGGGCTCCTGGCAATAGTGGTCAATCTGCTGGATATCTACATATATCTACCTCCCGAAGGCGTGCTCTTTGGCCTGGACGAGCCCTGGCACATACACTACATAAACGTCTTCAACACCAACCGCACCATCTCCTCCCTCTGGTTCTACATCGCCCTGTGCATGATGATATATCAGTTTTTCGCGTGCAGGAAGAAGCTCTGGCGCATACCTATCGTCCTTGCCGGTCTGCTGTTTTACATTGCCGTGGGCATGTGTTTTTCCCGCACGGTGAAAATAGTCACCGCCGGCAGCGTGGCCATGCTGGCCATACTCCTGGCTTTTAAATATCTGTCCCTTAAAAAGCTCTGGCAGAAATGCCTCACGGTGCTGCTGTGCGCCGCCCTGCTCATACCCCTGAGCTTCAAGAGCTTTGATCTTCTGTCGTCACTGATGAGCGATGTTTCCGGCTTTCTCATAAGCGAAACCGCCGGGGACCAGGCCGGAGACCAGGAGAGCTCCGGCGTGGATCTCAGCGACAACCGGGATCTGAAGTCCGACATCTCCGATCTCTCCGAGCGCAAGCAGATATATGCCTCTTTTATCCCCACGCTGAAAACCGACCCAAAGCGTATCCTTATAGGCAGTTTTGCCGACAAGCTGATGACTGTGCCCAACACCTTCATAGTTTTTCCCATTCCCTTTACCCACATGCATAACTTTATCCTGGAGGTGTTCATGCTCACCGGGCTTCCGGGTTTCCTGCTGACGGCCGCCTTCTGTCTGCTGCTTGTTATCCGCATGGTACACCTTTTCTTCACAAAGGACAGCCGCATCAGTTTGGCGGAGAAGACCCTCACCATCCCCCTGACGGGGATACTCCTGTACGGTATGTTCGAGGTGGTCATCTTCACCGCCTGCGGAGACAGGCGGGCCCCTACGGATATGCGGGAGCTGAGCTTCTTTATCATCGCCGGCATAGTTCTGGGCTATTCCCACGATATCCTGCCAAAACTTCCCGGTCTCAAAAGAAAATAGCCTTTTTTACTCCCCGGTCCCCGGGGAGTATTTCTTTCGACTTTTCCGCATTGCAAATTTTGGCTTTCTATGTTAAAATCCATTTTGATATATTTATTTTATTTATTGGAGATGAATTACTTGAACAAACCCGTGATGATCACTGCCGACAGCACCTGCGACCTGCCTTCAGAGCTGCTGGAGCGTTTCAATATCAAGACTATCCCCTTGACCATCCAGCTGGGAGACGAGACTTTCCTTGACGGAGAGGGCTTTACCCCTGAGGTGATGTACCGGCGCTACAGAGAGGACGGTACTCTGCCCAAGACCGCCGCCGCCGGATATCAGCAGTTTATCGACTTCTTCTCCCAGTTCACCAAGGCCGGATATCAGGTGGTCCATCTGGATATCAGCTCCGAGCTCTCCTGCTCTTTTTCCAACGCCTGCCTGGCGGCAGAGGATCTGGGCGACGTCTTCCCCGTAGACTCCCAGATGCTCTCTTCCGGCCTGGCCCTGCTGGCCATAGAGGGCGCCGAGTGCCGGGACAAGGGCATGGGCGCCCAGGAGATCGCAGAGCATCTGCGCTCCCTCACCGGCAAGGTGGACACCAGCTTCGTGCTGGACACCCTGGAGTTCATGTGGAAAGGCGGCCGCTGCTCCGCCGTCACCTCCCTGGGAGCCAATCTCCTCAAGCTCAAGCCCGCCCTGGAGATGAAGGACGGAAAGCTGGGCGTATACAAAAAATACCGGGGCTCCATCGACTCCGTGTACAAGCAGTACATAAAAGAGCGCATTGCCGGCAAAAATATCCGGCCGGGCCACGTTTTCATAACCAATTCCGGGGAGATCGACCCTGAGGTCATCCGCCAGCTTGCCCAGTTGGTGCGGGAGCTCATCCCCGTGGAGGAGATACACTTCGCCACCGCCGGCTGCACCATCTCTTCCCACTGCGGCCCCAAGTGCCTGGGCGTGCTCTTTATCAATCAGTGAGCCTGCCCTCTGCCCCGGATTGAGATAACACCCCCCTGCGGGCCGCTTTCTGCGGCCCGCAGTTCTTTTTCCCCTCCGGCCCCACTGTCCTTTCCTACCGTGGTTCAAGTGTTATGTTAACCTGCTGTCTTTTCCCTTGTAAACGGGGCCAAGATGTGGTATCCTACCACTATGGTTTTTTTACACGGTAAAGGAGACCCGGCATAAATATACAGGCGGGGAGGCCCGGCGCCGATTCTTCCGGGAAGGACTGCCGGCGCAGCCTGAGAAGAGCTTCCCCGGCTCCACGGCGGCGGAAGGCTGCCTCAGACAGCGGGCCAAAGACGTTTGGACGCTTCAGGAAAAAGAAAATTAGTTTACATAACATAAAGCCCAGCGGGCGGAGGAGAGAGGAAACATGATAGAGCCCAACGACGTAATGAAAGTGGACGACAAGGACTGGGAACAGTTCAAAAAAGAGGCGGCCAAGGACGAGCTTTTTTACAGCGGTCCCGGCGACCTGCTGGACACTCCGGAGGGGCGGGAGAAGTTCTGCCGTCTCAACGAGACGGGGGTATTCAGAAAGCCCGACCCGGATTTCCCCCAGAGCAAAATCTGGGTCTTCAATCTCCAGGGTCAGGGGATGGTGATAAAAAAGCGCAGCCGGGTGGACCCCAGCCTCATGGAGGACATCGAATACGACGCCCAGGGCATGGAGAAGAGCAAGTCCTTTGAACCGGCCTGACGCCTCCCTGCAAATACCCGCTGCCCGGATAGTAATTTTATTCGGGCGGCGGTTTTGAAGATATGTTAAGAATGTGAAAAGAGATTTTCATCGCTATTGAGTTTGACGCTGTTTTATGGTATTTTAAGAAAAGTTAAGAATTTTCTTCCAGAGAGAAAGAAGGATAGGCATTGAAGAAAAGAGTTATTTCCGCTGTGGTCATGCTGGTCATCGCTTTCACCTGCGTGCTGCTGTCTCCCGTAAGCCGCATCATTTTCTTTGCCGTCGCCGGCGGTCTGTGCGCCTATGAGTACAGCAAAAATGTGGAAAAACTGGACGCCGCCTGCACTCTCTGGGTCATGTTCACCTACTTCATACTGCACACCCTGTGCATCTTCTTCAAAGCGGACATCCTGGTCTACGTGGGAGCTTTTATCTTCTGCCTGTATCTGGCCCTGTTCTCCGGGGTCATCCACAAAAAGGTTGGGGGCAAAGGTGCGCTTTTCACCCTGGCCGGACTCTGCTACCCCTGTCTGCTCTTTGCAGCCATAATGAGCATCAGCGTCAGCGATATCTGGCTCCAGACCCTGGTGCTGGCCTGCGCCGCCACCTGGATATGCGACAGCTTTGCCCTCTTCGGCGGCATGCTCTTCGGCAAGCACAAGGTGGCCCCTGCGGTCAGCCCCAACAAGACCGTCGAGGGCTGTGTATGCGGCGCCCTCTTCTCCATGGCCGCCGGAGTCCTGGTGTACTTCATCTTCCGTTCCTCCTATCCAATGCCCCTGTGGCTTTGCGTGGTGACCTCCCTGGCCGCCTCCACCATGGGCCAGATAGGGGATCTGGCCGAATCACTTATGAAGCGGATGATAGGCATCAAAGATTTCTCCAACCTTATCCCCGGCCACGGCGGTATGTTTGACAGGGCGGACAGCCTGCTCTTTTCCATCCCCTCTACCTATTTTATCCTTCATATCGCCGGCATCTAATCACAATCATCAGTATAAGGTGAGTTTTTATGTCCAATTCCGTGCCCCTATCCCCTTTTGACAAAAAAGTCCTGCTTATAATCAACCCTGTGTCCGGTAAAAAGCAGGTGCTCAAACATATCCCAAACATTATCCGCCGTCTGATGGACGGCGGATATCTGGTGACCACTTGCGTCACTTCCCGCCGGGGCGAGGCTATCGAGCTGTCTGCCGCTTTGAGCCGGGACTACGACCTGGTCTGCTGTACCGGGGGCGACGGCACCCTTAATGAAACTCTGATTGGTATAGCCAGGGAGAATATCCATGTGCCCATCGGCTACATTCCATGCGGCAGCACCAACGACTTTGCCGTTTTCCACGGGCTGGCCACCGATATCACCAAGGCAGTCGACAATGTGGCCAAAGGTAACCGAAGACGCTTTGATATAGGCTGCTTTGACAAGTCATACTTCAGCTATGTGGCCGCTTTTGGTGCCTTCTCCTGGCTGTCTTACACCACCGACCAGAATCTTAAAAATGTCCTGGGACACACCGCCTACATCTTGGACGGCATTAAGGACGCCTACAAGATACGCCCTGTCCATCTCAGCATCAACGCCAGCGGCAAGGTCTACGAGGATGACTATATCTTCGGCGCAGTGTGCAACTCCACCACCATTGCCGGCACCATTGAGCTGCCCAGAAAGGTCGTGGACCCCTGCGACGGTATCTTTGAAGTCATGCTCATCAAAATGCCCAGGTCCATCAGCGACCTGGATATGGCCATCCGGGGCCTTAAAAACCAGGATTACAGCTGCCCCGTCATAGAGTTCTTCCAGGCCAGCAAGCTCAGCATAAACAACGAGCCTGGGCTGGAGTGGTCCCTGGACGGGGAATGTCTCATCCCCCAGGATAATTTTGAGTTTAGCGTCATGCCCAAGTTCCTGGAACTCCAGGGCTGACAGGCCCGCCCGGCTATGGGCTTAAAGAAAGCTGCGCTCCCCCTGCTCCAGGGGGAGCTTTTTGTGACCGGGGCGGCTCTTTTCTGATTTACAAAATCCTCCATTGATGCTATAATTCCCTTGCTGGAAAGGGTTATTTCGACATGAATAATAAAGTCTGCAGAACCAATATCGCCTACTATATAATTCAGGGCTTCTACTGGATGAGCATATGCGTGTCCAACAACTATGCCGCCTTCTATCTGCAGAGCAGGGGCTACTCCAATTCCCAGCTGGGAGTGATACTGGCTCTCGGCAATATTGCCGGATTCATCCTCTCTCCTATTCTGGCCTCGGTGGTGGACCGCTCAAAGCGGATAAGCATTTACCACTGTCTCTGGGCCCTGCTGGCCGTCCAGGGGCTGCTGCTGGTGCTGTTCACCCTGCTCCCCGGTAAGTCTCTGCTGGTGGCCCTGTTCTACTGCGTCTACATATCCGTAGTAGTCGCGGTCAACCCCCTGAACACGGAGCTCTGTTTTGAGCTGTCCCTCTGGAGCCGTCCGGTGAGCTACAGTCCGGCCAGAGGTATCGGCTCCATGTGCTACGCCCTTATGGCTTTGATACTGGGTCAGCTCACCTTGCGTCTCGGGGCCGGCATGCTGCCCTTTGCCGGGCTCTTCTGTCTCCTGGGTCAGAGCCTGCCTCTGGCTTACATCTGCCGCACAAGGCGCAGGGCCGCCGCTCTGCTGCCGGACGGCAAGTCGGCCAAGTCCGGCCAGGCTCAGGGTCTGGGGCTCCTTGACTTCATCCGCAGCAACCGGCGCTTCTGCCTGCTTATGCTGGGCATAGCCCTGATATTCTTCTCCTACAATATCCCCGACTATTTCATGATAAATATAGCCCGTTCCGTGGGAGGCGACGAGGGGGATCTGGGCGGGATAAGTGCTTTCAAGGCCATGATGGAGATACCCGTCATGCTCCTGTACACCAAGCTCACAAGCCGTTTCCGCTGCTCCAGCGTGATGCGTTTTGCGGCCTTCGCCTTCACCGCCAAGGCTGTCGCCCTGGCGGCGGCCGGGAGCATTTACGGCCTGTACGCCGCCAACCTGTTCCAGGCCCTGTCCTTTGCTCTGATGATACCTTCAATGGTGCAGTATGTTAACCTGGTGGTAGACCACAAGGACTCCGCCAAGGGCCAGGCCCTGGCCAACGGAATGATGACCCTGGGGGCCGTATTCGCAAACTTTATCGGCGGCTCACTTCTGGATATACTCTCGGTGAAGAGCACCCTGCTCATCGCTGCGGCTGTGGCCTTCCTGGGCGCCCTGGCCTGCATGTTCGCCGTGGAGCGGAAGAAAGCATGAGTTTATAAATAATATCATAAGCAGGAAAAAGGCTGCGGCGATGCCGCAGCCTTTTTATTATGTATGGAATTTTCAGCCTATTTCTTTTCCGCAAATACCCATTCCCGCTGGATAGTATAGCTGATGAAGAACAGCAGGGTATCCACCGCCAGCTTTATCAGCGTGGCTATGAAGGGCGCCGTATTCCCCAAAAGTCCGTTTATCAGCGTGACCAGCCCGGCGGACACCAACATCTGAGGGATGCACAGGCAATAGTACCTGAGGAGAGAGCGGCTGTAGCTGCCGCCGTTATGAAAGACAACGCTGTTGTTGGCGTTGAAATTCATGAAGGATGAGCAGGCCCTGGCAGCGGCAGTGGCTACAAGCTCGGCGTAGCTACCAAGGCCTGGTGCGAAAAAACGCATCACTACATAGAACAGGCCCATATCCACCAGCAGGGAGCTGACGGAGCTCAGGAGGAACTTGAACATTATCTTGAATATGCGCCAGGAGTCCTTCAGGGCGTTATAGTGGGAGCCGTAGTCCTCCGGGTCGTACACCGTCTCAATGGGCTGCTCGGCAAAGCCTATGCCCATGCGCTTCATCTGAAGGAGCATGTTGGTCTCATACTCGAAACGCTCCCCCTCTATTTTGCAGAAGCGTTCCAGGTACTGTCTGGGTATTGCCCTGAGCCCTGTCTGTGTGTCGGAGAGCTTTATGCCGTAGCAGATGCGGAAAAGACTGGAGGTGGTCTTGTTTCCCGCCACGCTGCGGGGCGGGATGCCCGGCTTGTTGAAGTCCCGGCAGCCCAGCACCACTTTGTCCCCCAGCTCCAGCATCTTTTCGCCGCAGGCTATGATGTCCGGCAGCAGATGCTGCCCGTCCCCGTCTATGGTGATGACGCCCTTTATATCCGGCAGCTCTTTCAGGACATAGGCAAAGGCGTCCTTCAGGGCCGCCCCTTTGCCCAGATTGACCTCATGGACCAGAATATGGCACTGGGGGTGTTCAGCCGCCTGACGAAAGAATCGCTTATGCTCTTCATTGCTGCCGTCGTCTACTATCACTATATGGCGGAATTCCGCTCCCAGCAATCCGTCCACAACGCCGGCAAATTTTTTATCCGGGTCCAGAGAGGGCAGGACTATAGCCAGTTCCCTCTGGCAAAGCTTATCTTCATTCATAAAGCCAAATCCAGGCTCCTTCTATTTTTCTTCTCAGGCGTATTTGTCCAGAGAGATGGCCCTTATCTCGTCGGCGGTCTCTTTGACGATTATCTTCATGCTCTGGTCATTGACCACTTCGCCGGTATCGCTCTTGCCGGGGTACACGGCGGTGGTGCTGGCACTGACATCAACCAGATAGTAGCCGTCACCCAGGAACACCGCTCCGTTAAGCGTGGTGGAATCCACCCGCACGGAGGTGGTATGGGACCAGCTCAGGCCGTCCATATTGACTTTGCAGCGCTCATCCAGCTCGCTGCCCAGCTCCATGTACTGGGCCAGCTGCTCATAGGAGTACATGGGGTCGCCCACGCCGGCTATGAAGCGGAAGTAGCGGTCCAGGAAGCTGGCCATGAAATCGCTGAGCTTATCCAGCTCCTCCTGGGAACAATCCTTGATAAACTGGGAGTCGTCCTTGGTCTCGTCGATGACGAACACATCCCCGTTGTCGTCCAGGATCTTTGTATCAACGGTGCCGATGACGTTGTCGAACTCATAGGTCACCTTTGTGGGCAGGCCCTCAAACTGGTCGTAATACTCCTCCAGGACGTCGTACTCGATGCCCTCCTCAACGATATATTCAGGTCCCAGCTTCACATCGTTGAGATATACCTCGTAGGACTGGGGCACCGTCACGGTGACGGAAGTGTAGAGGGCGTTGAAGTCGAACTCCTCGCTGAGCACCTTCCAGGGCAGCATGCCGAAGCGCACCTGGTCGGCATAGCTCTCGTCCTCCACCAGGCCGATCTTGCCGAAGACATTGCCGTTGCAGATAAGCTCGTAGTTGACCACGGTGCCGCCCTCGCTGCTGGAGCTGCGCCTGTAGCTTATGCCGCTGCTGAGCATCTCCTTCACATACTCGGCGCACTCCTCGTCGGTCTGCACCTCATGGGGCATATTGGCTATGGTCTCGGCTATGCTGTCGTCCCAGAGGTTTTCGCTCAGGTGGTTCACATACTCCTCCACCACGTTCTGTACTCTGGCGTTTTCATACTCTTCGGCATACTGCCACACGATATTCAAGCCAAAGCAGGAGGCGGCGACAAGCAGCACCACATATATTCCCAGGCAGATGAAATAAGTCTTTCTGCCGCTGTTTCTTTTCTTCTTTTTGGCCATTATACTATCCCCCGTTTACTTGAACATAAAAGCATTGGGCAGGGCCCGGCACTGGCCGTTGGAGGAGGATATGCTGTTTACATACTCGCCGTTATAGTACATTGCAGTGGAGGAACCGCCGTCCATGTTGCAGGCGTTCACCGCACCGTAATCCATCATTATATCCACCAGGTCGCTGTAGGTGACGCCCATACTGTGTATCTGGCGCCCGTCCATGACCAGCATGATGACCGCGCCGTCAGCCCGCTGGCCGATGGCGGTCCTGGGATTAGTGCCGCTGACCAGATATTCCTCAGGGGTGGGAACGCCGTTGGAGATGAGGATGGGGCCGAATGAGACCACATTGACTATGTCGTTCTTCTGGCAGTCCTCATAGGTATAGTAGCCCACGTGGAGTATGCCCTTGCTGTCAAAGCCGGCAGAGCCCTCGGTCACGCCGAACTCGTCGTTATAGCAGTGTCCGTCCACTATGGTGAGGCCCTGGGGGAAACCGCCGCTGCCGCCGCCCTGGTCATCCTTGAAGCCGCCGGCATTGATGCCGCCCAGAGCGTCGTACTTCTCCGCAAACTGCTCAAGGGTCATTCCGCTGCCGCCATATACGTCCGGCATGGCCACGAAAACCCTGGTGGGGTCCAGGATTATAAGTATGTATCCCTCGGAGTTGCCGTGCTGTATCTCCTTAAATATGACCCCGTCGCCGTCGTCATCCACAAGACCCATCTCCTCCAGAGAGGAGGCTGCTTGTGCTGCCTCTTCCGAATCGTCCGCAGCGATGTTTATTAGGGATGTATCGGTGATAATATCCTGGTCCATTTTTGCGGAGATTCTGATTTCCTCCAGCTCGCTGTCTGTAAGGAAAATGGAGGGTACAAATTTGAAACGGCGGGTCTCATCC
>DVHY01000217.1 GCA_018711755.1 Candidatus Limivicinus faecipullorum
GAGGGCTGTTTATGAGGCGACCGTTCAGATGGGACAAAATGTATCTCTACTGGGGGATAACTGCCTTTTGCGTCATTGCCGCCGCAATTCTGTTTTATATGGCCCTGCGTTTTCTGCCCTTCCTGGGCTCGGCCCTGTCCACCCTCCTGGGCATACTCAGCCCCTTTATCTGGGGCATGGTGATATGCTATCTGCTGGCGCCTTTTATGCGCCTGGTGGAGAGAAAGCTCTTTACACCCCTGGCACACAAACTTTACAAAAAGAGCAAAAGGAGCGACGGCTCCCATTTCGCCCGGGCCATGTCGGTGCTGCTCAGCGAGCTGGTGCTGCTGGCCATACTCACCGCCCTGGTCTTCCTCATCATCCCTCAGATATACAGCAGTCTCCAGACCATCGTGGCCAGCTCCTCCATGTACATAGATACCGCCAGCCGCTGGCTCCAGCAGCTGCTGGAGGACTTCCCCGAGATAGAGCACTATGCCTCCCAGCTTCTGGGCGAGGTGAACACCAGCCTCATGAACTGGATACAGCAGACAGTGCTGCCGGAGCTGGGCAGCCTTATCTCCAACGTGACTTCCGGCGTGTATTATATCCTGCTGGGCATATATAACCTGGTCATCGGCATCATCGTCTCCGTCTATGTCCTCAGCAATCTGGAGCAGTTCGGGGCCAGCGCCAAGCGCATCCTTTACTCCGTCTTTTCCGTGGAGATGGCCAAGAAGATAATGGAGGGCCTGGATTTCACCGACCGCACCTTCATGGGCTTTATAAACGGCAAGCTCCTGGATTCCGCCATCATCGGCCTTATCTGCTACATAGTCTGCGCCATCCTCCAGATGCCCTATGCCCTGCTGGTGAGCGTCATCGTGGGCGTCACCAATGTCATTCCCTTCTTCGGCCCCTTTATCGGCGCCATACCCTCCTCCCTCATCATACTGCTGGTGGACCCCATCAAGTGCCTCATCTTCGTTATCTTCGTCATTCTCCTCCAGCAGCTGGACGGCAACGTGATAGGCCCCAAGATCCTGGGCAACTCCGTGGGCATCAACGGCTTTTGGGTCATGTTCTCCATTATCGTGGGCGCCGGCTTCTTCGGCTTCTGGGGCATGCTCCTGGGCGTGCCGGTATTTGTGGTCATCTACGCCGCCATCAACGGCTGCGTCACCCGCAAGCTGAAAAGAAGCGACCTCCCTTGGGAGATCGCCGATTACAAGGATATAGATTATATCGACCCGGTGAGCTATCAGCCGGTAAAAAAGGACCGGGAAGATCAGGCGTGAGCCAGCCTCTCTCTGGCTGCTCTCAGGCCCTCCGCCAGAGCGTATATGTCCTCCTGTGTGTTGAAGCGGGAGAGGCCGATACGTATGGCCCCGTCAATGATTTTCGGCTCCAGGCCCATGGCCTCCAGCACATGGCTCCGCCCGCCCTTCTTGCAGGCGGAGCTTTTTGATACGTATATCTCCCGCTCCTCCAGGAAGTTCATCAGCACCTCGCTGCGCCAGCCGGGCAGGGATATGCTGAGTATATGGGGCGCTCCCCCGCCTATGACCACCATCTCCGGGATCTCCCGGCTCAGTTCCTCTATGGCCAGGCGGCGGAGGGCGGCCATATGCTCCGTATTCTCCCTGAAGAGCGCCTTTGCCGCAGCGCAGGCGGCGCCGAAGGCGGCTATCTGGGGCATGGCCTCGGTTCCAGCCCGGCGGCCGGACTCCTGGGAGCCCCCTAAAATAAAGGGCTTGAGCTTCAGGCCGTTTCTGATGTATAATGCCCCTATGCCTTTGGGAGCGTGGATCTTGTGGCCGCTGACGCTTATCATATCCGCACCCAGGCTCTTGGCGGTAAAGGGCAGCTTCATGAAGGCCTGCACTGCGTCGGTGTGGAGCAGGGCCTGAGAGGCCGCTTTTTTCATGGCTCTGGCTATGGCGGCAATGTCCGTCACCGCCCCGGTCTCGTTGTTCACCAGCATCAGAGACACCAGTATCGTGTCCTCTCTCAGAGCATCCAGCACCGACTGCACCGATATGGCCCCGGTCCTGTCGGGCCGCAGCCGGGTCACTTCATAGCCCTGGCGCTCCAGCTCCTCCAGGGATTTGAGCACCGCATCGTGCTCCACCGCGGAGCTTATCACATGGCGTCCCCGGCGGCGCATCAGCTCCGCCCCTTTTAAAATGGCCCAGTTGTCGCTCTCGCTGCCGCAGGAGGTGAACACCAGTTCCTGGGGCGTGCAGCCCAGGGCCGAGGCCGCCTGTCTGCGGCTCTCGTCCAGCAGGCGCTTGGCCTCCCGGCCCTTGGTATGAGTGGAGCTGGGATTGCCGTAGCTCTCGGTCATTGCTTTTAAAGCCGCCTCCGCCGCCTCCCGGCAGACTATGGTGGTGGCTGAATTGTCCAGATAGTGTTCCATATCGCACACTCCAATGTTTTTTCTACAGGAGATAACCATGAAATACATTATATCCACTCTGGGCTGCAAGGTCAACCAGTATGAGACCCAGGCCATGGAGGCCCTGCTGCAGCAGCATGGCCACAGCCCCGCTAAGGACGGCGAGCAGGCCGACGCCGTTATAGTCAACACCTGCGCCGTCACCGCCGAGAGCGGCCGGAAATCCCGCCAGACCATCCGCCGGCTGAAAGAAGAGAATCCGGAGGCGGTGCTGGCGGTCTGCGGCTGCTACTCCCAGATAAGCCAGGAGGAGGTGGCCGCCCTGGGGGCCCAGGTCATCTTCGGGGCCGCGGAGCGGAAAAAGCTGGTGGAGGCGGTGGAAGAGGCCGTGGAAAAGGGCCTGGGCTGCCGCTGCGTAGACAAGCCCTTCCAGCGCCGGGACTTTGAGCGCCTGCCCTCAGGGGCGGTGGCCGGACGCACCCGGGCCATGCTGAAGATACAGGACGGCTGCGTGAATTTCTGCTCCTACTGTATCATACCCTACACCCGGGGCCGCCTGCGCAGCCTGCCCATCCCCGAGGCCGTGGAGGAGACCCGGCGTCTGGCCGGCCTGGGCTACCGGGAGCTGGTGCTCACCGGCATAGAGGTGGCCTCCTATGGCCTGGACCTGCCGGGCCGTCCCGGGCTTACCGACCTGGTCTGCGCCGTGGCGGAAGCCGCCGGAGACATGCGCATCCGGCTCAGCTCCTTGGAGCCCACGGTGGTGACTGAGGACTTCTGCCGCCGCCTTGCCGCCGCGAAACGGCTTTGCCGCCACTTCCATCTCTCCCTCCAGTCCGGCTGCGACAGGACCCTGAAAGCCATGAACCGCAAGTACGATACCGCCGGCTTCTACCGGGCCGTGGAACTGCTGAGAGAGCATTTCCCCGGCTGCGCCCTCACCTGCGACCTTATCGTGGGCTTCCCGGGAGAGACGGAACAGGACCACCGGGAGACCCTGGACTTTATAAGAAAGTGCGCCTTTGAGAGCATGCATATCTTCCCCTACTCCCGCCGCCCCGGCACCCCCGCGGACTCCATGCCCGGGCAGCTGGAAAACGCCGTGAAGGCCCGCCGGGCCCATGAGGCCCAGCAGATCGCCCGGCAGATGCACCTGGATTTCCTCCGCTCCTGCATAGGCAGCCGCCTCAGCGTGCTCTTTGAAACTCAGCAGGACGGGCTTTGGACCGGCCACAGCGACAGCTATGTGCTGGTGTCCGCCCAGGGCGAGGCCCTCAGGGGACAAATTAGGCAGGTTTTGGTTTCGGAAGTCCGGGGAGAGCAGCTTTTTGGTCACTTGGACGATTGACGAAGCTGCGGCTATAGAGTATTATATCTGATAATTGACAAAGTATAGGAGATGACATCGTGGCCAGAGAGAACATTTTTAACTTTTCGGCGGGGCCTTCCGTTATGCCCCTGCCCGCCCTGGAATCCGCCCGTCAGGAACTGCTGGATTACAAGGGCTGCGGTATGTCCGTGATGGAGATGAGCCACAGGAGCAAGCTCTTCCAGGATATTTTCGACAGTACCAAGCTCAAGCTGAAAGAGCTCATGCAGGTACCCGATACCCACGATATCCTCTTCCTTCAGGGCGGCGCCACACTGCAGTTCGCCGCCATACCCATGAACCTCATAGAGGGCGGCTGCGCCGATTACGCCGTCACCGGCAATTTCTCAAAGAAGGCCGCCGCCGAGGCTGAGAAGTACGGAAAAGTGAACATAGCCGTGGACAGCTCCGCCACCGGCTTCGACCGTATCCCCGCCCAGGAGGAGCTGAAATTCACCCAGGGCGCAAAGTACTTCTACTACTGCGGCAACAACACCGTCTACGGCACCGAGTGGCAGTATGTGCCGGAGACCTCCGCGCCCCTGGTGTGCGACATGTCCTCCGATATCCTGTCCTGTCCCGTGGATGTGTCCCGCTTCGGGCTCATCTATGCCGGAGCCCAGAAGAACATGGCCCCCGCCGGGCTCACCGTGGTGATCGTGGACAAGGCCCTGCTGGGCCGGGAGCTGCCCTTCACCCCCCAGGTGATGAGCTACAAGGTGATGAGCGAGCACGACTCCATGCTGAACACTCCCCCCTGCTGGTGCATATACATGCTGGGGCTGACTCTGGACTGGATAAAGAGCCAGGGCGGCCTTGAGGCCATGGACGCCCGGCGCCGGGAGAGGGCTTCCCTCCTCTACGGTTTCCTGGACAACAGCCGAGTCTTTAAAGCCCGGGCCCTGCCCGGCTCCCGCAGCTTCATGAACGTGGCCTTCTCCACAGGCGATGGGGAGCTGGACGCCGAATTCATAAAAGGCGGCGCCGACAGAGGTCTGCTGAACCTCAAGGGCCACAAGGTGGCCGGAGGCATGAGAGCCTCCATCTACAACGCCATGCCTCTGGAAGGTGTGGAGAGACTGGTAAATTATATGAAGGAGTTTGAACTTAGCCATGTTTAATATACGTACCATGAACGCGATCTCCGCCTCCGGCATCGAGGCGCTGGAGAAGAAGGGCTGCACCGTGGGGCCGGATGTGGAAAACGCCCAGGCCTATCTTATCCGCAGCGCCGACCTCCACTCCTCCCCCCTGCCCGAGAGCCTGCTGGCTATCGGCCGGGCCGGAGCCGGCACCAACAACATCCCTGTGGCCGACTGCACCGAAAAGGGCATAGCAGTCTTCAACAGCCCCGGCGCCAATGCCGAGGCCGTGAAGGAACAGGAGATCTGCGCCATGGTCATGGCCTCCCGGGACGTACTGGGCAGCATAGAATGGGTCAAGTCCATCGCCGACCGGGGCGAGGAGATACCAACCCTGGTGGAAAAGTGCAAGTCCAACTTCGCCGGACCTGAGCTGCTGGGCAAATCCCTGGGCGTTATCGGCCTGGGCGCCACCGGCTCCATGGTGGCCAACGCCGCCCTGGCCATCGGCATGGTGGTCTACGGTTACGACCCCTTTATGTCCGTGGACGCCGCCTGGCGCCTCTCCGGGGACGTCATCCACTCCGACAGCATCGACGATATCTTCCGCAACTGCGACTACATCAGCCTGAACGTACCCTACAACAAGGGTACCCACTGCCTGCTGGACAGCTCCGCCTTCCAGAAAATGAGAGACGGCGTGCGCATCTTCAACGAGAGCCGGGCCGAGGTGGTGGACGACGAGGCCATGACCGAGGCCCTTGTCAGCGGCAAGGTGGCCAAGTATGTCACCGACTTCCCCAACCAGGTCATCCTCAAGGCCCCCAATGTTATCGCCATGCCCCACCTGGGCGCCTGCACCCCCGAAAGCGAGGACCGCTGCGCCGTGATGGCCGCCATGGAGATATATGATTACCTGGCCAACGGCAACATCAAAAACTCCGTGAACCTGCCCGACGTGTCCCTGTCCCGCATGGGCGTGTGCCGCCTGTGCGTCATCCACCACAATGTGCCCAAAATGATAAACCGCATCCTGGACCGCCTGGGGGCGGACGTGAACGTGGAGCACATGATAAACAAGCCCCGGGACGGCTATGCCTACACCATGGTGGACCTGGGCAGCCCCATAGACGAGGCCACCGCCCACAGCATCCGCTCCATGGAGCACGTACTGAGAGTGCGGGTCATCTGAGCCTTCGGGAGGAAAATGCCCCGCAGAAAAAGCCCGCCTTCCCGGGCGGGCATCCTTTAAATCCACCGTATTTCAGGGAGGGATGTTTCCATGAATCTGTACGAGTCCGGGGAGATGTATCTGGAGAGCATCTACGTCCTCTCCATGAAAAGCCCCTGCGTGCGCTCCATAGATGTGGGTGAATATCTGGGCTACTCCAAGCCCAGCGTCAGCCGGGCCATGAGCGCCCTGAAAAGCGGCGGCTATGTCACCGCGGACAAGGACGGCTCCCTGCATCTCACCCCCTCCGGCCTGGAAGTGGCGGAGAAGATATACACCCGGCACACCGTGCTCTCCGGCCTGCTGGAACGCCTGGGAGTGGATAAAAAGACCGCCGTGGAGGACGCCTGCCGCATAGAGCACGTCATCAGCGACGAGAGCTTCAACGCCATCCGGGAGCACATGTGGAAAATGAGCGCCGGCCTGGACAAGGGCTGAGCTTATCCTCCCCCCGCCCCGCGGCAGCGCAGCCCCATAGTGTTATTGAGAGTTATTGCCAATAAAGAGATCCGGCCGATTTTCATCGGCCGGGTCTCTTTTTCCTGTCCTCATTGTACTCAAAATGCGCTCAGGTTACATCTGAATTACATATTTTTTCTCAACTCTATAACCTGGGATTTAGCTTATCTCTCATCTTCATTAAAGGCTTGTT
>DVHY01000218.1 GCA_018711755.1 Candidatus Limivicinus faecipullorum
GTTCAGTTCACTTCTTTTACCAGATTTTTCACCCATACCCGTTTTTTAACCAGGAAAAATCCCACGGCGGCCTTCACCAGGTCCAGCAGCTGGATCACGATGAACAGCGGCAGGATGGGCATGGCAGTGTATCTGGAGAGGATGAAGGCTAGGGGCACGCACATCACCCAGAGGTACATGCTGTCAAAGATGAAGGTGACTATGGTCTTGCCACCGGAGCGCAGGGTGAAGAAGCAGGAGTTGTTGAAGCCGTGGACCGGCATGGTGGCAGCCACCACCAGCAGCAGGTCCTCAGCCAGCCTGCGCACCGCGTCGGTGGTATTGTATATCTGGGGTATGGCCGGGGCCAGCAGGGCCATCACCACTCCAACGGCGGCGCAGAGGGCCACGGCAAAGGCGATGAGCTTTCTGTCCTCCTCCACGGCCTTCTCCATCTGGCCGGCCCCCAGCAGCTGCCCTATTATGATGGCCACGGTGTTGCCCATGGCGAAGAAGGCGCAGAAGAACACGTTGGATACGGTGGTGGAGATATTCATGGCGGAGACCACTTCCAGGCCCCGGACGGAGTAGCACTGGTTGAGCATGGTCATGCCACCGGACCACAAAAGCTCGTTGACCAGCAGGGGCAGGCCCATGAACACTATCTTCCTCACCAGCTCCCCGGGTATGCGCAGGGTGGTGTAGACCCCGTGGATATAGGGGCAGCGCTGCTTGTGGGTATGGGTCCAGAGCACCACGATGAGGCACTCCACATAGCGGGATATAACCGTGGCTATGGCGGCTCCCACCACTCCCAGGGCGGGGGCCCCCAGCTTGCCGAAGATCAGGATATAGTTGCCTACCAGGTTCACCAGCACCGCGACTATGCCCGCCTTCATGGGCAGCACCGTCTCCCCGGTCTCCCTCAGGGTACTGGCGTATATCTGCATTATGGAGAAGGGCAGCATCTGCCAGAGCATGACTTTCAGGTAATCCTTGCCATAGTTCAGGGTGGCGGCCATGTCCAGGCCCTCCTCCCCTTCGTGGATGAACTGGCTTATCAGCGTCTCCCCCTGGGTGATGAGGATGGTCATGGCAATGGTGATGACTCCGGCGGCAATATATATCTTGCCTCTGAAGCTGTCGGCCACGCCCTTGTGGTCGTTCTTGCCGTAGAACTGGGCGGTGAAGATGCCCGCGCCGGCAAGTCCGCCGAATATGCAGAGGTTATAGACGAACAGAAGTTGGTTGACTATGGCCACGCCGGACATGGGCTCGGTGCCCACCTGGCCCACCATGACATTGTCCAGCAGGTTCACGAAGTTGGTGATGATGTTCTGCACCAGGATGGGCAGCATGACGGCAAAAAGCCGCCGGTAGAAGGCCCTGTCGCCTATGAGAGATCTGATTCCCATAATCACCTCAAAAAAACAATAAAATCGCCCTTGTATTGTACCCAAGGCCCGGGGCAAATGCAAGAGCGATTTTTCGTTTGTTATACTATTGTCAGTCCTTTCCGTAGCTGAGGGCCAGGGCTATCAGGTTCAGGGCCAGGCATACCAGGCTGATACCTATGCCTATGACCAGCACCGCCCCGGCGGTGTCCAATATGCCGGACACGTCCCCGTTCCCGGCCCTGCGGCAGAAGACCCAAAGCTCCTGGCAAAGAGCGGCCAGGGCGGCGGCAAAGCTCCCCAGGGAAAAGAGCCATGGCCGTCTCACCGGGCGCTTCTCATTGCGCATTATCACAAGGGCCGGCAGGCCGAAGGCCAGCAGCGGCATAAGCACAGGCACCATTTTTTCTTTCCCCTCTCAGTACAGATGCAGCAGGGCCAGGCTCACAGCCCCATACATCATCCAGTATTTGAAGCTCTTCTTCCCCGTCCACAGGCTGTAGAGGCAGGCCACGCAGCCCATGAACAGCAGCAGCACCAGCCAGCTGCTCTGCAGCCGCTTGGGGGTAAAGCCGAAGCACATGATATACAGCACCAGCTTGGACATGGCTATCACCGCAAAGACCATGCCCGCTGCTATCAGCAGCGTGGCGGCTATGCGCTGCACCTTATCCTCCCTCAGGGGCTTTGCGCTGCTGCGGCTCACCAGGTAGAGAAGGCTGAAATTTATTGCCATCACCCGGCACAGCTCGAAGAAGCCCTCCCGGGCGTACTGGGCCACGGTAAAGTCCTCCGGCAGAGTCCGGCTGAAGGCCCCGAAAAGGTAGCTGCTCTGCACCGCAAAGAAGAGAATGTACACTGCCGCAAACACCGCCATCACCACGGTCCACAGCCGCTCCGGCACCGTCCTCAGCCTGGGCAGGAATCCGTTCACCGCCGCAGCCTGGGCCCGGAGCTTCTCCTCATCGCTGCGCAGGCTCCCGGCTATCAGGCCGAAGAGCCAGGCCCCCACCGGCAGGCTGACTATAAAGCGGAATATATAGGTGGCAAAATGCTCCCCCAGGTCAAAGCTGAACAGCTTCAGGATGTTCTCCGTGAGCTCCCCGAAGCCCCGGTCGGCCTGGGACAGCTCCGTAAGCACCCAGTTCAGCAGCGCCAGAGCCGCCAGCACCGCCAGCAGCGCCGCCCAGGGCCGCCTCTTGTCCCCGCTCTCTCCCCGGCCCCGGCCTCTCAGGCCCCCGGCGATACAGCGGATTCGCAGGGCAAAATTACCAAAGGGCATTGTGATAAAGCCGTTGAAGGCATCCAGGGGCAGCAGATGTCCGCTCTCCCCCTCCGCAAGGCGGCCGCTGCGGCTCAGGACCCACCACACCGCCAGGGGATGCACCATCACCATGCTCAGGCCGTAAGGCCAGACCCGGCCCCAGCCGAAAGCCACGCAGGCGCTCATCAGCAGCACGCAGCCCAGCCACACCCAGCTCTCCTTCGGATGGGGCCTGCCCCGGTTCACTATCTCCGTCATTGCAATGAACAGCAGCACGAAGACCCCGAACCACAGCCGGTCGTTTCTTGAGCCGAAACAAACTATGTAAATGTAGGCCGCCGGGTACATGAGCAAAGCGCAGGCCAGCTCCCCCGGCCGCGGAGAAAAGCCCGGCTTCTCTCCGATTTTGTTTTCATCCATATCCTTACCTCAGTCGTCAACGAATTCCAGCAGGTCCCCGGGCTGGCATTTCAGCTCCCGGCACAGGGCCATGAGGGTGGAAAAGCGTATGGCCTTGGCCTTGTTGTTTTTCAGTATGGACAGATTTGCGGGGCTTATATCTATCCTCTGGGCCAGCTCCGTTGCGGATATCTTCCGCTTGGCCATCATCACGTCCAGATTCACAAGTATCTCCATGGCCCCGCCCTCACACCGTAAAGTCCAGTTCGTCCTTCATCAGCAGGGCCTGCTGGAAGGCGTTTTTCACTATCCTGACTATCAGGGCCATAAAGGCCGAGGCCATGGCGCAGATGAAAAAGGGCAGATAGGCCAGGCCCGCCAGAAGACACACCAGGGCCACGGCGGCGCAGCACCAGCTGACGGTGCGCATATGGCTTATATTCTCCGGGATGAAGACCCGGCCCGCCTTTATATTCCCCAGCAGCTTCCACAGCCGCCACAGCACTATCCAGGCAAAGACGCTGCACAGGTACACCGCCGCCAGTATCACCGCCCCCAGCTGCCAGTTCATGTTCCTCAGCTGGATGAAAAAGCCCACCAGCCAGTAGCCCAGGATGTCTATGGCCAACAGCAGCAGGGCAAAGGCCCCCACGCAGAACTGCGAGAGGACTATGCTCCGGTCCTTGGTCCAGTTCATAGCTCGTTCCCTCCTTTTTCTGTATCTGGAGAATAGCACTGTTCATATCGCTTGTCAAGAATTATTTATCGAAAAACGATAAATAATTCTTAAGAAACATAAAATGTCCATCTTCCGCAGGGGATGCGCAAAAGTGCCGCGGCCCGGAGAGCATGTCCGGGCCGCGGCATGGCTTTTGATATAATATTGTTTCTTATGCAGGCAGGTAAGTCAGGGGGTCCACGCTCTGGCCGTCCACATAGATGGCAAAGTGCAGGTGGGTGCCCTGGCCGATCTCGCACAGGGCGGTGGTGCCCACGGAGCCGATGACGCTGCCGCCGTCCACCCACTGTCCCACGCTCACCGCGGGAGTGTCCGCCAGGTTGGCGTACACGCTGCTGCTGCCGTCGCCGTGGTCGACGGTCACCACCGTGCCGTAGAGGTCGTCGGTCTCAATGGCCGATACCGTGCCGGAGTGGGCCGCAGTGACGGTGGTGCCCAGGGCTGCGCTGATGTCTATGCCCTCGTGGGTGCGCCAGTCTCTCATGGTCACGTCATAGGCCAGGGAATCCATCTGGTGCTTCCGCTCCAGCTCCCCCTGTACGGGCCAGATATAGGCCGGGGCCATGACCTCCATCACGTCGCCCTCGTGCCAAACCTGGGTCAGATCCTCGGTCATGGTGTCGGCAGCGTCCTCCTGCTGCTCAGGCAGGGCGGCGGCATCCTGCTGGGTCGGCGCCTCCTCCGTGTCGGTCTGGGAGGCCTCCGGCTCCTTGCTGGTCTGGGGCGGCACCACTATGGTCTCCACCCTCTTGCTCTCCAGACTGATGTCATTGGTCTTGTTCAGGTCATCCATAGTCTCATTTCCGGCGGCCATCATCCAGGCGGATACGCCGATGACGGCGGCGCACAGGAAAAGGACTATGTAGAAGCCCTTTCCGGTAAAAAATCCCTCCAGCCTCTTGCCGGAGCTGTTGCTGCTCATAGTTCAAAACCTCCGTAAAGTATTGGTTTACGAGGCTATTTTGGCCGCCGAGAAGGAATATTATACATGGCTTTCCAAAAAAAATCAGCGGCGGGAATTATCCCGCCGCAGCTTGTCAAAAAAGTCCTC
>DVHY01000219.1 GCA_018711755.1 Candidatus Limivicinus faecipullorum
CGACAGGTCAGCATGGCCGGACAGCCGTTCGTCCACATATGGATTATTTGGAACATACATGGGGGATATACCCAGGTTTTTTAAGGGAATATCCAGGATTTCAGAATATTTTTCTCCAATTATCACCCTGCCGGCCTCTTCGGGCAGGTTGGGCATTTTAACTGCGTTCACGTTTTTTACCCAATACTGCGGCCATGGCCTCTCCCACGGATTTCACCGGGATCAGCTCCAAGCCGCTGAACTGCTTTACCTCATCCCGCACATGGGCAGGGATCACGCAGCGTTTAAAGCCCAGCCTGGATATCTCGCCCAGACGCTGATTAAGGGCGCTGACGCTGCGTATCTCTCCAGATAGCCCAACCTCGCCGAAGGCTGCCAGGTCGGTGCCCAAAGGTCTGTCCAGGAAACTTGAGGCCACAGCCAGGACCGTGGCCAGGTCTGCCGCCGGTTCATCCAGGCTGAGACCGCCAATAACATTTATGTAGGCGTCGCAGTTGCCCACCGGCAGGCCGCCGCGTTTTTCCAGTACAGCCAGGAGCATGGCCGCCCGGTTGTAATCGATGCCGTTGCAGCGGCGGGCCGCATTATAGTTTGCAGGAGTGACAAGGGCCTGGACTTCTGCCAGGATAGGGCGGCTGCCTTCAACGATGCAGCAGACGCAGGTACCCGGACTGTTCTCCGGCCGTCCGCTGAGAAACACCTCGGAGGGGTTCTCTACGCAGCGCAGGCCCTTGTCCGCCATTTCAAACACGCCTATCTCGTTGGTGGAGCCGAAGCGGTTTTTTGCCGCTCTCAGTATCCTGAAGCTGGTGCTGCGCTCACCTTCAAAGTATAAGACGCAGTCCACCATGTGTTCCAGGACCTTGGGGCCGGCGATGCTGCCTTCCTTATTTATATGCCCCACCACAAAGACGGTCAGGCCCTTGTCCTTTGCGGTGCGCATGATGCGCATGGTACACTCTTTTATCTGGCTCAAGCTGCCGGGAGCCGAGCCCACCTGGGCGTCGGAAACGGTCTGGATGGAGTCGATGACCACGATGTCAGGCTCAGCCTTATCAATGGCGGCGATGATTTTGTCCATATCGGTCTCCGCCAGAACGTAGGTCTCTCCTCCGTCAATGCCCAGGCGCGTGGCCCGCAGCTTCAGCTGCCGCTCGCTCTCCTCGCCGGTGACATACAGCAGCTTTTTGGTCTTTTCCAGGCTGCCGCACATCTGCAGCAACAGCGTGGATTTTCCTATTCCCGGGGCGCCGCCCACCAGGATAAGGGAGCCCTCCACGGCGCCGCCCCCCAGAACTCTGTCAAATTCCGATATCCCGGTCATGAAACGCAGCTCCGACTCGGTATCCAGCTGGGAGATGCGCTTGAGCTTGATATCTGCGGAGTCGCTTCTGTAATAGCCCGTGGACCTGGAACGTCTGTCGGCGCTGAGCTTAACTTCCGCAAGAGTATTCCATGCGCCGCAGGACGGGCACTTGCCCGCCCAGTTGGCTGTCTCGTTGCCGCACTCCGTGCAGCAGTATATTGTCTTTTGTTTTGCCATATCTGTCTCCGTCTATCAAATGTTGGCCGCTCCGTTTTTATATTGCAGGAAAGAGGCCATAAGTACAGCGGACAGGGCAGTCTGATAATCTCCGTCCGCCAGCTTCGACATATCCGAGAGATTGGACATAAATCCGCACTCCACCAGGATGGCCGGGCAGGATACATGATTCAATACATAGATTTTGCTTGAAGCCGGTTCGGCCACCCGGCGATTGTCGGGATACAGGCTGGATATAAGGTTTTGGTGGGTCAGGAGGCCGAAGCCCTCGCTGCTGCCGGAGGTGGAATATATCACCTGGGGCCCGCTGGGCTGGCCGGTTGGATAGCAGTTCTGGTGTATGCTGATGAGCACCGGGTTTTCTGCGGAATTAACAAGTCCGGCACGGTTGACCAGGTCTTCGTGTTCACTGTAGCTGTCGGTGGGAGACATGCTGCTGTCATCCTGCCTGGTCATGGCGTTGTCCTGTCCATAAAATTCCGCCAGGGCTCTGAGTTTAAGAGCTATGGCAAGATTGATGTCACTCTCCTTGGTGCCGTCCGCCGCCGTCGCTCCACCGTCTATGCCTCCGTGGCCAGGGTCAATGACAAGGGTGCAGGCCCCGGCTCCGGCGGAAGTATCCAGAGCAGCTTCCTGTTCAGGCACCAAAATGCTTACCAGAATCGCAGCCGCCAGAAGTATGGCCGCAATTATCAGAGCGGCCCTGTTGCCGCCTTTTATTTTTAATATGCAGTACATGCAGACCCCTCATAAATTATATTTGAGGCCAGAACTCATTATATATGTTCCAAACTGCCAAGTCAACCGGGCAGCTTAAAGCAAGATACATATAAGTCCGCCGCTCCCCTCATTGATTATCCTCTGCAAAGTCTCCTGAAGTTTATCCTTGGCGTTCTGAGGCAGGGCTTCAATCTTTGAGGTCAGCCCCTCCTCGGCGATGTCGTACAGGGATTTCCCAAAGATATTGGATTGCCATATTCTGTTTACATCTCCGTCAAAGCCCTGCAGCAGGAAGTTGATTATGTCCTCCGAAGCGGTCTCTCCGCCCAGGGCCGGAGTGACCTCCGTCTCGATGTTGGTCATCATCATGTGTATTGCCGGAGCGCTGGCCTTCAGCTTCACGCTGTATTTTCCGCCCTGGCGCACGATCTGGGGCTCTTCCAGATGCATCTGGGAGGAGTCCGGCATCACAACGCCGTAGCCCTTTGTACGCACATCTTCCAGAGCAGAGCGCAGTTTATCGTAATCCAGCTTGATTGCGCTCATCTCGGACAGCGTGGTGATGAGGTCTCCGTCATTGTTCACCTCGATGCCCGTCTGCTCACTGATGGTTTTATAATAAAGTTTCCTTGGTAAACGAACGTTTACCTCCACCGCTCCGCAGCCTAAATCGCTTTTGCTGACATTTACCTCGCTGATGTTTTCATACTGGGCCAGCTTATCTACAGAGTCAT
>DVHY01000220.1 GCA_018711755.1 Candidatus Limivicinus faecipullorum
TGGACTCCATCCGTCAGGGCCATATAGCCTATGTCATCAACACCCAGGATATCGGCTCCATGGGCCAGCTCAGCGACGGATATAAGATACGCAGCACCGCCACCGAGAACAATGTCACCATGTTCACCGCTCTGGACACCGTGAAGGTGCTGCTGGACGTGCTGGAGGAGACCACCCTGCGCATATCCACCATCGACGCCTGAGGATGTAAATGAGACAGGGAAGATTTGAAATAATGGAAAACCGCCCCCTGGCAAAGGACGTCATGCTCCTGCGCCTGGGGGGCGACACCGGGGCGATAACCCGGCCCGGCCAGTTCGTGAATATCCGGGTGGAGGGCTGCTTTCTCCGCCGCCCCCTCTCCGTCTGCGACTGGGACGGGGAGGGCCTCACCGTGGCCTACCGCATAACGGGCCGGGGAACGGAGCTGCTCTCCAGAATGAAAGAGGGCAGCCTGGATGTGCTCACCGGCCTGGGCAACGGCTTTGATACCGGCCTCTCCGGGGACCGGCCCCTGCTCATAGGCGGGGGCATGGGCTTCACGCCCCTTTACGCCCTGGCCAAGGCCCTGATAAAGGAGGGGAAAAAGCCCCTGGTCATCCTGGGCTTTGCTTCAAAGGAGCAGGCGGTGTTCATAGAGGAATTCAAAGCCCTGGGCTGTGAAGTCAGCGTCTGCACCGAGGACGGGAGCCTGGGCATAAAGGGATATGTGACCCGAGCCATGGAGGGCCTGGACTATAGCCATTTCTATACCTGCGGCCCGGAGGCCATGTTCAAAGCCGTCAGCGACTGCTCCGTCACCTCCGGCCAGTTCAGCTTCGAGCAGCGCATGGGCTGCGGCTTCGGCGCCTGCATGGGCTGCTCCTGCGAGACCCTCTACGGGGTAAAGCGCATATGTAAGGAAGGCCCGGTGCTGATGAAGGAGGAGATAAAATGGCGGACATGAGAGTTTCCCTCTGCGGCATAGAGCTGGATAACCCGGTCATCCCCGCCAGCGGCACCTTCGGCTACGGCTATGAATTTGCAGAGCTTTATGATATAAATGTATTAGGCACTTTCTCCTTCAAAGGCACCACCAGGGAGCCCCGCTTCGGAAACCCCACGCCCCGCATCGCCGAGTGTACTTCCGGCCTTATAAATTCCGTGGGCCTGCAAAACCCGGGAGTGGAAAAGGTCATAGAGGAGGAACTGCCGAAACTGGCCAAGGTCTTCCATAAGAAAGTCATGGCCAATGTCAGCGGCTTTTCCGTGGAGGACTATGTGTACAGCTGTGAAAGGCTGGACAAATGCCAGCAGGTGGGCTGGCTGGAGGTGAACGTCAGCTGCCCCAATGTCCACGGGGGCGGCATGAGCTTCGGCACCTGCCCGGAGGCGGCGGCAGAGGTCACCAGAGCGGTGAAGGCAGTCTGCCGCAAGCCGGTTATAGTCAAGCTCAGCCCCAATGTGACGGACATCGTGCCCATCGCCCTGGCATGCCAGGAGGCGGGGGCCGACGGCATCAGTCTTATAAACACCCTGCTGGGCATGCGCATAGACCTTAAGACCCGGCAGCCGGTAGTGGCCAACCGCACCGGCGGCTTTTCCGGCCCGGCCATTTTCCCCGTGGCCCTGCGCATGGTCTATCAGGTGGCCCGGGCGGTGAAAGTGCCGGTCATCGGCGTGGGGGGAGTCTCCCGGGCGGAAGATGTTATTGAGATGATGCTGGCGGGAGCCACCGCCGTGGAGGTGGGGGCCGCCAACCTGGTGCAGCCCTATGCCTGCCGGGACATTATAAATGAGCTGCCCGCAGTAATGGAGAGATATAATATAAGTTCACTGAGAGATATAACAGGAGGAGCCATACATGGGTAAAGACGTTATCGTTGCCTGCGACTTCAGCAGTGCGGAGCAGGTGTTCACTTTCCTGGACAAGTTCAAAGAGCGCAAGCCCTTTGTGAAGATAGGCATGGAGCTCTACTATGCCGAGGGCCCGGAGATAGTCCGGCAGATAAAGGCCCGGGGCCATAAGATATTCCTGGACCTGAAGCTCCACGACATCCCCAACACCGTAAAAAAGGCCATGGCCGTGCTCTCCGGGCTGGATGTGGACATGTGCAACGTCCACGCCGCCGGAACCTCCGCCATGATGAAGGCCGCCCTGGAGGGCCTTACCCGACCCGACGGCAGCCGCCCCCTGCTCATAGCCGTCACCCAGCTCACCTCCACCGACCAGGAGAGCATGGAGAAGGAGCTGCTCATTGAAAAGCCCCTGGACCAGGTGGTCATGAGCTACGCCCGCACCGCTATGGAAGCGGGGCTGGACGGCGTGGTCTGCTCCCCCCTGGAGGCGGGCAAGGTCCACGAGACCTGCGGCGAGAGCTTTGTCACCGTCACCCCCGGCGTCCGCTTTGCCGACGGGGATGCCGGCGACCAGAAGCGGGTTACCACTCCCGTAAAGGCCAGGGAGCTGGGCTCCGACTATATCGTGGTGGGCCGGCCCATAACCGCCGCCGCCGACCCGGTGGAGGCGTACAACAGATGCGTAAAGGAGTTTGTAGGATGATGGAGAAGAAGATTGCAAAAGACCTGCTGAAAATCAAGGCGGTGTTCTTCCGCCCCGACGAGCCCTTCACATGGGCAAGCGGCATCAAGAGCCCGGTGTACTGTGACAACCGCCTGACCCTCACCGCCCCTGAGGTGCGCCTGGACGTGGAGCAGGGCCTGGCTCAGCTGATAAAGGAGAACTACCCGGAGGCAGAGGTGCTCATGGGCACCTCCACCGCAGGCATTGCCCACGCCGCCATCACCGCCCATCTGCTGAATATGCCCATGGGCTATGTGCGCTCCGGGGCCAAGGACCACGGCCGCCAGAACCAGATAGAGGGCCGCCTGGAACCGGGCCAGAAAGTGGTTGTGGTGGAAGACCTCATCTCTACCGGCGGAAGTGTGCTGGAAGTGGTGGACGTGCTCCGCCAGGCCGGGGCGGATGTGCTTGGAGTGGTGAGCATCTTCACCTACGGCATGAAGAAGGGCCTGGAGCGCCTGGCCGCGGCCAATGTAAAGAACGTCTCCCTGACCAATTTTGACGTGGTGGCCGCCGCCGCTGCGGAGGAGGGCTATATAAAGCCCGAGGACGTGCAGCGCCTCATAGCCTTCCGCAACAATCCCTCCGACGAGAGCTGGATAGGGAAGTAAGGGACTTTGCTCATGGGGGAGCTGAGAAAAATGGGCAATTGGTATTTCAGACTGGGATTAAAGCTTTGCTCACTGGTCGTTTTCATGATAATACTGGGCTTCTTGCTGCTCCTGGCGGTCTATGGCCTGCCCACTGCTCCTATGGAAAAGAACCTGGCCGAGTCGGCGGAAGTCTTCCTTCGGGAAGGCAGCTACCCGGTCACGGACATCCTGGGCACAGACAGCAGGCTGGATAACTATACCGACGCCCTCATGCTCCTCACAGCCGCTTATCCAGGCGATGAGAGCCTGACGGACAGGGCCCTGAAAGCCTATAGGTACACCACGGCAGCAAATGAGGACCCGGTACTGGCCCTTACCGCCCATTATATCGACGGCAAGGAAGTGGAACCCGTCTCCTACGAGAGATACTGGCATGGCTATCTGATCATGCTCAAGCCCTTGCTTCTCCTGTTTGATTACTCAGAGATAAGACTTGTGAATTTGGCCTATACCGCCCTGAGCCTGTTTTGCCTCATGCTCCTGATGTACAGAGTAGGACTGGGCAGATATATACCGGCTCTGGCGCTCTGCTTGCTGGCGGTGGATATTTCTGCAATAGTTCGCTCGCTCCAGTATTCATCCATGCTCCATTTGAGCGTGCTGGCCTCGATGCTTTTGATGTCGATGTATGAGCGGCTGAGAAAGAACCGGGCTGAGCTGCTGCTCTTTTTTACATGGATAGGCTGTGCTGCAAGCTTCCTTGACCTGCTCACCTGGCCTCTGGCCAGCTTCGGCATACCGGCCTGCCTTATGATCTGCAAGGATCGGCGCAAGGGCCGTGATACCTTGCTGCTTTTGATCTGCTGCCTTGGAACCTGGCTGATGGGTTATGGAGCAATGTGGGCGGGGAAGTGGCTGTTATTGACGGCTTTCGGAGATGCGGAAGCGATAAAAAGCGCCCTGACCATAGCCTTTTTCCGCAGCTCTATGGCGGACGAGGCGGGCTACGCCTTCAGATACCTTGATGTGCTGAAGCTTAATCTGGACCATCTTGTCTCACCGGCGGGGGCGGCGGCTCTGGCTTATATCCTGCTTGTGATGCTCCTTGGACTTAAAAGCCCGGGAGCGGGGCGCAATAGAACTCCGGGCAGATGGCCTGGCCTGCTCCTGCTGGCTGCCTTGCCTTTGCTCTGGTATAAGCTCATGGGAAACCACTCCTATGTCCACCACTGGTTTACCTACCGGGAAATGGCGGTGAGCGTTTTTGCACTGCTGTGTATGGCTACACCGCCGTATTTGGTCAAGAAAAAAAGAGATGGTGGAGTCTGAAATACAGGACTGCCAACGATATGAGATAAAGGGACAGCCAGAAGGAGAGAAAATTAATGAAGAAGATCACAAAGAGAGATTTGTTCTTTATATTTTGCCTGCTTGCCGTGCTGCTCATCTCCCGCTGGAAGGTCACCAAGGGATTTGGAAATATTGATGAAGCTTTTTATCTCACTGTGCCTCAGCGGCTGCTCCAGGGAGATAC
>DVHY01000221.1 GCA_018711755.1 Candidatus Limivicinus faecipullorum
AAATTCTTAAAGAATGGAGGTGTGTTTACTTACTATGCCAATCCCTTTATGGATCCTTATAATCGCAGTTGTTGCGGTTTTATGTTTTTTGCTTGGTATAGGCTATCGGAAAAAGATCGCTGAGCGGGAGATCGTCAGCGCCGAGGAAGAGGCCAAGCGCATAATAAACGAGTCTATAAAAAGTGCGGAGAGCAAGAAGAGAGAAGCTCTCGTAGAGGCAAAGGAAGAAATACACAAAAACCGCTCCGAGTATGAGCGGGAAGTAAAAGAGCGCCGGGCCGAGCTCCAGAAGCAGGAGCGCCGCCTGCAGCAGAAGGAAGAAAACCTGGACCGAAAGCTGGACTCCGTAGAGAAGAAGAACGACACTCTCAGCAACAAGATTGCCGCCGTGGAGGCCCAGCAGCAGGAAGTGGCCATGGTGAAGAAGAGCCAGCTGGAGATGCTGGAGAAGATATCCGGCTTCACCATTGAGGAGGCCAAGGCTTACCTCATCTCCAACATCCGGGACGATGTCACCCATGAAATGGCCATGAAGGTCAAGGAAATCGAGGCCCAGTACAAGGAAGAGGCGGACTCCCGGGCAAGGGAGATAATCGCCACCGCCATCCAGCGCTGCGCCGCCGACCACGCCAGTGAGATAACCGTCTCCGTCGTACCTCTCCCCAACGACGAGATGAAGGGCCGCATCATCGGCCGCGAAGGCCGCAATATCCGCAGCATAGAGACCCTAACCGGCTGCGACCTTATTATCGACGATACCCCCGAGGCCATCACCGTCTCCAGCTTTGACCCGGTGCGCCGGGAAGTTGCCCGCCTGGCCCTGGAAAAACTCATCCAGGACGGCCGCATCCACCCTGCCCGTATAGAAGAGATGGTGGCCAAGGCCCAGAAAGAGGTCAACGCCGTCATCAAGGCCGAGGGCGAGAGAGCCGTGTTCGAGACCAATATCCACGGTCTGAACCCGGAGATAATCAAGCTCCTGGGCCGCATGAAGTACCGCACCAGCTACGGCCAGAACGTGCTGAACCATTCCATCGAAGTCTCCCATATCGCCGGCCTGCTGGCCTCCGAGCTGGGCGTGGACGTGAACGTGGCCAAGCGTGCAGGTCTGCTCCACGATCTGGGCAAGTCCATCGACCATGAAGTTGAAGGCAGCCACGTCACCATCGGCGTGGACCTCGCCAGGAAATACAAGGAGTCCCAGGCCGTCATCCACGCCATCGAGGCCCACCACGGAGACGTGGAGCCCCACACTGTGGAAGCCTGTCTGGTCCAGGCGGCAGACGCCATATCCGCCTCCCGCCCCGGCGCCCGGCGTGAAAACATCGAGAACTACGTCAAGCGCCTTGAGAAGCTGGAGGAAGTCTCCAAGAGCTTCCCGGGCATCGCCAGCTCCTATGCTATCCAGGCGGGCCGTGAGATACGCATCATGGTCAAGCCCGAGGATGTGAGCGAGGATCAGATGGTCCTGCTGGCAAGGGATATCGCCAAGAAGATAGAAGAAGAGCTCACCTACCCCGGCCAGATAAAGGTCCACGTCTTCCGTGAGACCAAGGCCGTGGATTACGCAAAGTAAATAAACGCAGCGCAGCCGGTTTTCCGTGAAGTCACGGAAAACCGGCTGTTTTTTTCGCCTTGATTCAGTTCTCAAAGACGCTGTCTATATTGCTGCTCACATAGTCGGAGATGCGCAGCTCCTCCAGTTTCCTGTCCTTCAGCAGCAGGCAGCGGTCCGCCACCTTCAGGGCGCTCTCCAGGTCATGGGTAACCAGCAGCATGCTGAAGCCGTGCCTGTTCTGCAGGCTCTTCAGCAGCCGCAGCAGGTTTGCCTTGCTGGAGGGGTCCAGCATGGAGGTGGGCTCGTCGGCCAGCAGCACCGCCGGCTCCATGGTCAGGGCCCTGGCTATGGAGACCCGCTGCTTCTGGCCGCCGGAGAGGGTCTTTACCTTCTTTTTCAAAAAGCTCTCCTCCCCGGGCAGCCCCACATCCCCCAGGGCGGAGACCGCCGCCGCCTCTTCACGGCCCAGCTTCGCCAGCAGCCTTGGCTCCGACACCGCCTGGAGCACAGTCATATTGGGGTTCAGAGACGTCTCGCTGTCCTGGAACACCATCTGCACTCCCCCTTCCTGCCGGTGGAGCCGCTCCATATCCGCCGTCTCCCCCTGAAACAGCAGGCTGCCCTTTTGGAAGTCGCTGAGGTAGCCCCCCAGTATCCCCGCCAGAGTGGTCTTGCCGGAGCCGGAGCGGCCCACCAGAGCCACCACCTCTCCGCTGCGCACCTTCAGCGACACCTTATCCAGCACCTGCTGTCTGCCGTAGGCCATGGATATATCCCGGCCCTCCAGCAGCGTTATGATGCCTCCCCGCAGGCAGGCTATCAGCCGCCCGTCCCCCCAGTCCTTCAGCTCCGGGGCCTCCTGGCCGCACAGGGGCAGGCTCTGGGTGCAGCGGCCGTAAAAGGGGCAGCTGTGGTGGGGCTTGTCCACCTTCACCTCCGGCCTAATGCCCCACACGTCCCGGACTATATTCAGCCCCGTGGAGGCGTTTATAAGTCCCCGGGTATAGGGATGCCGGGGATATTCAAGGATCTCCCCGGTTGGGCCCATCTCCTCCACATGGCCGTTATACAGCACTATCATCCGGCTGCTGAGCATGGCGGCCAGCTTCATGTCATGGGTGATTATCAGAAAGGCTATGCCTTTTTCCCGGTTCAGCTTTTTCACCAGCTCCGCAAAGGCGTCCCTGGCCGCCACGTCCAAAGAGCTGGTGGGCTCGTCCAGCAGCACCAGCTTGGGCTCCAGGGCTATGGCGCTGGCCAGCAGGTAGCGCTGGGCCATGCCCCCGGAGAGCTCCCGGGGATAGCGGCCCAGGTCCTCCGGGCTGAGGCCCACGGTCTCCATGAGCTCTCTCATCCGCCCGGGCAGCTCCCGTGTGGGATAGCCCCTGTGCAGCACCTCCTTCAGCTGTTCCCTCAGGGTCATGCTGGGGTTGAGCCAGGCGGTGGAGTTCTGGAAGGCCACCGCAAAATCCTTCATGCGCAGCTGCCTGCGCTGCTCCTCCCTCATGCCCAGCAGCTCCCGGCCCTCCAGCAGCACCTGGCCGGACACCTTCACTCCCTCCTCCCAGAGGCAGCTGAGGCCCTTGAGCAAAGTGGTCTTGCCGGAGCCGGACTCCCCTACCACCGCCAGTATCTCCCCGGCCTCCATGCTGAAGGACAGGGGATGGAGGCTGAACTCAGGGTAGGATACGCTAAGTTCTCTCACTTCCAGCAGCGTATTCAAGTTCCGTCACTCCTTTCAAAGCCAATATCTCTCAAGAGCCCTGGTGAGCAGGCGCAGCAGCAGCGTGGACAAAACCAGGGCCAGCACCGGCGGCAGCAGCCACCAGGTCCAGAAGTTCGTAAAATATATGCCCTTAAAGGCGGTGCAGCGGGCTATCATCAGCCCCCAGGATTTGGCCAAGGGGTCCGACAGGCCCAGGAAGGCCAGAGAGGACTCCTGAACTATGGCCCGTCCCGTCACCGCCAGGGAACTTATGGCCAGCAGAGGCATTATGTCCCTGCTCATGTGGACCTTGAACAGATACCACAGATTGCCGCCGTAGCTTTTGGCCAGTACAAGATAGCGGCTGTTTCTCAGGGACATGGTCCTGGCCCTCACCTGCTTTGCAATGGGCGCCCAGGAAAAGGCGGCGATGATGCATATTATGTTCAGGCTGCTCTGGCCGAAGAAGGCCCCGGCCACTATCATTATGGGCAGCTGGGGCACCGAGAGGAAGAGGTTTATCAAAAATTCCACCAGCATATCCAGCTTCCCCCCCCCATAGCCCGCCGCCACCCCCAGGGCGCCGCCTATGAGAAAGGCGCTCAGGGCCGTGGCCAGGCCTATGCCCAGGCTGTGGAAAAAGCCGTTGGATACCTGGGCAAAGATGTCTATGCCCAGGTTGTCCGTGCCCAGCCAGTGCTCTCGGGAGGGGGCCTCCAGGGAGCCGCCGGAGGGGAGGCGCCCGTCCATGGGATAAAACAGCACGCCCCAGGCAAACAGCAGCGCCAGCAGCAAAAGGGCCAGGGCGGGGACAAGTATCCGTTTCACAGGCTGCCCCCCTTTCTCCTGTCGCTGAGGGCGTTTATCATATCCGCAGCAAAGAGGCTCAGCAGCACAAGGACCGTGCTGAGAAGGAAGACCCCCTGGATAAGGGGATAATCCCGGTACTTTACCGCTTCCCGCATCACCGTGCCCAGGCCCGGATAGGCAAAGACGTTCTCCACCAGCATGGTCCCCCCTATGGCCGAGCCCACGCTCAAGAAGAAACGGGCCACAATGGGCGGCAGGGCGTTGCGGAAGATATAATGCCGCCGGATGCGGCCCTCTTTAAGACCCTTGGCCCGGGCCGCCAGCACATAGGGCTTCTCGGCAATGCTCAGGAAGCTGGCCCTGGCCGTAAAGTAAAAGCCGGGAGTGGTCACCAGAGTCATGGCGGCGACGGGCAGCAGGGCGTGGAGCAGCACGTCCTCTATCCAGTCCCACTCGCTGTAGTATATGCCGAAGGCGGTCACCGCCCCGGACAAGGGCAGCCAGTCCACCCGGGCCGCCACCAGAAACAGCAGCAGTATTCCCACCAGGAAATGGGGCAGCTCCCCCAGGAGGGAGAACAGGGCGTAAAATGCCCCGTCCAGCTTCTTCCGCCGCTGGCCCAGCAGGGCCAGGGCCGTGCCCAGTATAAGGCTCAGCACCAGGGCCGAGAACATTATAAGGGCAGTCCAGGGCAGGCGCTCCAGCAGCAGGCCGGAGACCGCCTGTTTATAGTGTATGCTGTAGCCCAGGTCACCCCGGAGATTGCCTTTGACATTCTCCCACAGCTGGGTGAAAAAGGGCTTGTCCAGGCCGTAGTAGGCGCGGAGGTAGTCTTTCAGCTCCTCCGTCATCTCCGTGCCGCTCTCCTCCCCGGCGGCGGCGCTCTGATAATCAAAAGGGTCCCCAGGCATCAGCCTGGGGATGCTGAAGTTCACCAGATAGATCACCGCAAAGGAGCAGAGCATAAGCAGTATTTTCTTTTTCATTTTACTTTTCTCTCCCCTTTGCGGTCTTTTCTTCTATCTTACCGGGCCATATAGGACAGGCGGTTCTGCTCCGCCTGCTGATAGGCGTAGGTCTTCATCCAGCCGTCGTAATAGTCCTGCCTGTACATGGAGTAGGAGGACTGGTTGCCCAGGACGAAGAGGGGTATCTCCTGGCTCACCAGGTACTCCAGCTCCCGGAACATCTCCTTGCGCTTTTCAAAGTCCGTCTCCAGCAGCTGCCCCTCGGCAAGGGCGGTCATCTCCTCATTGCTGTAGCCTCTGGGACCCATGTATATGGGGCTGGTGCTCAGATACTTGGACTTGTCAGAAAACAGGCTGCGCATATAGGAAGGCGGATTGTTGCCCCAGCCGCCGTTGCCCACGATGGCGAAGTCATAGTCCCCTTTGTTTATCCTGTCGTCCCGGCTGGCGGAGTCCACCGCCTCCACAGTGACCGACATGCCCGCGGCTTCCAGGTCGTTTCTGACTATCTCCGCGATATTTATGCCGTCGGCGGAATCGTCGGTGAGCAGGCTTATCTCAAAGCCGGCCCCGGCCAGCCGCTCCTTTGCCAGCTCCGGGTCGTATTCGTACTTCACCACATCCTCATTGTAAAACAGGCTGCTCTCCGGCACATATCCGGCGCTGCCCACGCTGCCCATGCCCCGGAACACATTGTCCACTATGGCCTGGCGGTCCAGGGCGGCATATATGCCCTGGCGCAGGGACAGGTCCAGGAACTCCGGCAGACGCTCAAAGTTTATCAGCATCTTGTAGCCCATGTCGTCGGCCTTTTCCACAAAGCCTATGGACTCGTCCCCCATGTACTTGTCCTTCAGGTCGGCGGGCATGGAGGCGATGTCTATCTCCCCGTTTTCAAAGGCCAGCAGCTCGTCGCTGACGGGGACGAAGAGTATGCGCCGCGCCGCCTGCTTTCCGTTCACCCAGCCGTCAAAGGCCGTGAACTCATAGCTGCCGGCGGCCCCCTCGTAGCCGGTACACATATAGGCCCCGCTGCCCACCAGGCAGTCCGGCCCGCTGTAGGTGTAGGGGTCGTCGATGTTTTCCCAGATATGCTTCGGCAGTATCACAAAGCTGCCCAGATTTGACAGAGTGTCGGCGTCGGCCTGCTTGACGGTGATGGTGATGGTATAGTCATCCACTATGGAACAGCTCTCGATCAAAAAGCTCTCCCCCGCTCCCAGGCTGTTGGTCACCGGCGGGTATTTTTCAAAATAATCAATGGTAAAGGCCACATCCTCCGTGGTCAGAGGCTCCCCGTCCTGGAAGCTCTGGCCCTGAAAGAGGGTAAAGGTATATTCATTGCCCTCAAAGCTCCAGCTCTCCGCCAGCCAGGGCACGTCCCCGGTCTCGTCCTTTTCCAGCAGGCTGGCAAAAACCAGGCGCATCTTGGCCTGACCCGGGCCCCGGGCCACATGGAGATAGGGGCTGGGCATGCCCCAGTCGGTGCCCCCCGCCAGTTTCAGGGTGTCCACCGTATAGAGGTCCCCGGCCTCTGCCGTATTTCCGGTCCCCGGGGAAGCCTCCCCTCCGTCGGCCGGCGTGGCGTTCACATGGCTTTCACAGCCGCTGAGCAGGCTCAGGGCAAGACAAATAATCAAAAATAATGAAACGGCTTTCCTTTTCTTCAAGACGCTTTCGCCTCCCTTTCGGCAGTCTGCCGCAGCAGGTTTATTGTATATTAACCAAAAAGTCTCCGCAAGCCCCCGGGGGGGATATGATAATTATACAATTTATCGCCCTGTGTATAAGTTTTGACAAAGTATCCCCCCGGGGGGCTTGCCATGGATCACGGCCTTTGCTATTCTCAATACACAGACTTGTTTTTAAAGGGGGAAGGGCCCATGGACGCTGCGCGCTGGGACAGGAGCGCCGGGGATTATCAGAGGGTGTTCCGGGAGGGCTGCAACGGCTACAACCGGCGGCTGCTGGATTTTATGCTGGATTCCGGCATGCTGTACCCCGGCTGCAAGGTGCTGGATGTGGGCTGCGGCGTGGGGAAATACGGCACATATTTTGCCGCTATGGGCTGCGATGTGACTCTGACGGACATTTCCGGGGAGATGCTGCGCCGGGCGGAGGAGAACATGCGTCCCTTTGCCTCCCCCTGGCGCACGGTGGCCGGGGATTTTGAGACCATGGAGCCCTCCCTGCTGGCCCCCTCCGGGCCCTTTGACCTGGCCATATCCACCATGAGCCCCGCCGTCCACGACCTGGCCACGGTGAAAAAGCTCAGCGCCCTCACCCGGGGCTGGTGCCTGCTCACCAACTTCGTCTCCTGGCGGCAGCCTCTCCGGGACCGCTTTTACAGGGCCCTGGCTTATGACCCGGTCCGGTCCATGGCCGGGGGCCTGGACAGCCCGGAAGCTCTGGAGAAGGCGGTGGAGCAGGCGGGCTATGAGCCCCATATCCGCTATGAGAACTACGACTGGGCAGACGAGCGATCTCCCCAGGAGGCCGCCGCCTACCTTATAAGGCGGCATCCGGCCATGGACGAGGAGGACCCGGAGCTTTTCCGGCGGGCCGTGGAGACGGCTGCCGGGCTCTGCGACGAAAAGGGCATATTCCAGGACCGGGTCTTCACCCGGGTGGCCTGGCTCAGCTGGAAGACCCTAAAGGAGGACTGAACATGGATATACATGAATACTACAGGCAGGCCGGGAATTTCCACGGCCACCTCTGCCCCGGCCTGGCCATAGGGGTCCGGGCAGCCTGTGAGGCCGGCCAGGCCCTGGGTACCCAAATGGCCGACCGGCACAATCACATCCAATGCCTGGCGGAGTCCACCGCCTGCTGGCTGGACGGCATACAGTTCGTGCTGGGCTCCACCCTGGGCAACGGGGCTTTGAAAATAGACGACACCGGCAAATCCGCCTTCAGCTTCTATAACCCGGAGACCGGGGAGAGCCTGCGCTACTATCTGCTGGAGCTGCCCCGGGAGAGGCCCAGAGAGGAGCTCATCGACTACATCCTCAGCGCCCCTCTGGACTCCATCTTCAGGACGGGCCCGGTGCGCCGCCCCTTCCCTCCCAGGAGCGGGAAGGCCCCCGAAATACTCTGTCCCCGCTGCGGGGAGAAGTTCCGGGCAGACAAGGCCCTTTGCCGGGACGGTCTGGCCCTCTGCCCCCACTGCGGCTGAAGAACTTCAAAAAAGTATAAGGTATTGCCGTTTTATATCTTGACAAAATGTGCTTTCTGGGATTAAAATAAATGTTTGGGTAACGCAAATTTTCATGGTGAAGCCGCAGCCCCACAATTTTATAGAGATACAGGAGAGCCTAATGAGAAATCTTATCGACATCACAGATCTCTCTGTGGAGGAGATCGACCAGCTGATAGCCACAGCTGAGGACATCATCGCAGACCCCGCCAAATACAGCCACGCCTGCGCGGGCAAGCAGCTGGCAACGCTGTTCTTCGAGCCCTCCACCCGCACCCGGCTCAGTTTTGAATCCGCCATGCTCTCCCTGGGGGGCAGCGTGCTGGGCTTTTCCGAGGCCGGCTCCAGCTCCTCCGCCAAGGGCGAGACCGTGGGGGACACCGTCCACGCCGTCAGCTGCTATGCGGACATCATCGCCATGCGCCACCCCAAGGAGGGCGCTCCCTACGCCGCCGCCCAGGTGGCGGAGGTGCCCATCATCAACGCCGGGGACGGCGGCCACAACCACCCCACCCAGACTCTGGCTGACCTGCTCACCATACACCGGGACAAGGGCCGGCTGGACAATTTCACCGTGGGCTTCTGCGGCGACCTGAAGTTCGGCCGCACCGTCCACTCCCTGGTCCACGCCCTCAGCCGCTATGAGAACATCAAGTTCGTGTTCATCTCCCCCCTGGAGCTGAAGCTGCCCAGATATGTGAAAGAGGAAGCCCTGAAAAAGAAGGGCATCCCCTACACCCAGACCACCGACCTGGAGTCCGTCATCCCCCAGCTGGACATCCTGTACATGACCCGGGTGCAGCGGGAGCGCTTCTTCAACGAGGAGGACTACCTCCGTCTGAAGGACAGCTATATCTTGACTCCCGCAAAGCTGACCAACGCAAAGGCCGACCTGTCCATACTCCACCCCCTGCCCCGTGTCAACGAGATACAGGTGGCCGTGGACAAGGACCCCAGAGCCGCCTACTGGCGCCAGGTGAAAAACGGCAAGTTCATCCGCATGGCCCTTATCATGAAGCTGCTGGGCATCAATATCTGACAGGAGGAGAAATGGCTATGAACATAGACAGCATTCAAAACGGCGTGGTCCTGGACCATATCCAGGCGGGCAAGAGCATGGATATCTACCGCTATCTGCACCTGGACAAGCTGGACTGCTCCGTGGCAATAATCAAGAACGCCCGCAGCGCCCACCTGGAAAAGAAGGACATCATCAAGATCGACTCCCCCCTGGAACTGGACCTGGACGTGCTGGGCTACATCGACCCCAACATCACCGTGAACATCATCCGGGACGGGAAGCTGGTGGAGAAGAAGCACCTGGAGCTGCCCAGGCGCCTCACCAACGTCATCCACTGTAAGAACCCCCGCTGCATCACCGTCTCCGAGCCTCAGCTGGACGCCATCTTCCTGCTCAGCGACAGGGAGAACCGCCGCTACCGCTGCGCCTACTGCGAGGCCGAGTTCAGCAAATAAACAGAAATCCAAGGGCCGCCCTTCCCGGGCGGCCCTTGTGTTGTCTGTTATGTATCGGTTTTAAAATTCAAAGCTGTTATTGTCCCTGTCCACAAAGCCGGTGAACACCCGGCAGCCGAAGTCCTCCCTCAGCAGCCGGGCCAGCTCATCCCTGGCTCTGACCACCGCCTCCTCATTGACGCCCTTGAAGCCGTCTATGGGGAAGAACACATTGCAGGTCTCCGCTCCTATCTTGCCGTCCTCGCTCTGGCGCCATATCCAGCGCCGGGTCTTCACGGTGTGGCCGCTGACATACACCGGCTCCCCCTCCGGCAGGGTCTCGGTCTCCGTCTCCCCCATGGGCAGGAAGTGGTCGGCGGGAGTGGAAAAGCGTATCTCCATATCCCCCTCCATCTTGTCCACATCGTGGGCGCCCATGGGCAGCATATACCTGAGGGAGAAGGCGTTGCCCAGGTCCACCACCGTATTGATATGGGGCAGGGCCCCGGTCTTCTGCACCCGCTTCATCAAGGATTCTATGGAGCAGAGGAACTTGTTGGGGTTCATCCCCAGAGTCAGGAAAGCCTCCCGGCAGGCCTTCACCCCCGGCAGCTCCCTTATATTGCTCTCCTTATTGGCTGCGGCAAAGCCGGCCGCCGCCTCATCCAGCAGCTTTTCCAAAGCCTCATTGTGCTCCCGGTTGTCCAGGCCCAGAGCAGCCACTACACCTACGCAGTAGTCCGGCAGCTTTTCAAACACCGCCTTGTCCACGGTAAAACGCTTCATGGGCCTTATCTCCCTTCCGTGCTGTCCAGCCAGGCGCAGGCCGCCAGGGCGGCGGCGGAGCCGTCGGAGACGGCGGTGGTCAGCTGGCGCACGCTCTTTTTCCGGCAGTCCCCTGCCACGAAGACCCCGGGGGTCTTTGTGAGGCAGTCCTCCCCGGAGGCGGCGTAGCCGCCGCCGTCCAGCTCTATCAGGGAGCCGAAGGCCCCCAGGTCCGGGGCGTGGCCTATGGCCACGAAGAGGCCCTCCAGGGCTATCTCCCGGCTCTCCTCCCCGGTCTTCACCACTATGGAGCTCAGCTCCTCCCGGCCCAGCAGGGCAGTGATGCGGCTGTTCATCACAAACTCCACATTCTCCCGCTGCTTCAGAGCCTCCACCAGCTTGGCTTCCCCCCGGAAGCTGTCCCGCCGGTGGATGAGATATACCTTGCCGCATTTTTCGCTGAGCAGCAGGGCATCCTGCAGGGCGCTGTTGCCCCCGCCGTTCACCGCCACGGTCTTGTCCTTATAGAAAGCCCCGTCGCACACGGCGCAGAAGCAGACCCCGCTGCCCACCAGCTCTGCCTCCCTGGGCAGGCCCAGCATGCGGGGCTTGGCCCCGGCGGCGATTATCAGGCTGCGGCCCTGAAATTCCGCCCCGGAGGCGCAGGTGACGGTCTTGACATCCCCCTCCGTATTTACGGAGACGGCCTCCTCCAGCTCCACTTCCGCCCCCTGCTCCATGGCCTGCTCCATGAACCTGTCTCCCAGCTCGGCTCCGCTTATGGAGACGAAGCCGGGGAAGTTCTCCACCTTGGGAGACCAGGTTATCTGGCCGCCAAAGGTCTCCTTCTCCAGCACCAGCACGCTCTTCCCCGCCCGGCAGCCGTAGGTGGCGGCGGTGAGCCCCGCCGGGCCTCCGCCGATTATAAGTATATCGTATATCATCTCAACGCTCCTTATGTCTATGGAAAAAATGCCCGGCAGCCGCCGGGCATCAGCTTGTCGAAGAAGGGATAGCCTTCTTCGACAAGGGGGGGATTGCACTTCGCTTCATGCCTCGGTTGTACGCCAAAGGCGTACAATTCGACACTTCGCTCCGTGAGAAGTGTTTTCTGCGACGCACATGTCGCCGCAGAAAACGATTGTATTTGTTTTTCGCTGGGGCGAAAAACTCTGCGAGGCTTTTGACTGTCTCATGCCCGGCAGCTGCCGGGCATTTTTTTAATTAAATAAAACCAGTAAAACTAGTCTTTGCCAGAAATCAAATATGCTCTCATCACTGGCTGACGTAGCTTCTGATGGCTCCGGCGCCGGCGTACTTCTCAAAGCCGCCGTTCTTGGTGACCACCAGGGTGGGGGCCTGCTTCACGCCGTACTGCTTCACCAGCTCCGCATTGTCCTCGGCCATGAGCTTTTCATACTTGAAGCCCGCCTTGTCCATATAGGAGCAGGCCAAACGGCAGTTGGGGCAGGTGGGGGTGGCAAAGAGGATGGCCCGGCTCTCCCCATTTGCCGGAGCGGCGGCAGCGGGGGCATCGGCCTTGGGGGGCTGCTCGCCCTCCTTCAAAGGGCCGTTGTGGCGCAGCACGGAGCGGCCGATATTGTACTCCTTGCGGTCTTTATACTCCTGGGTCTTGCCCACGTTCCAGTTCTGCACCGGACGGTAGTAGCCGGTGATGCGGCTGTAGACCTCGGCGCTCTCCCCACACTCGGGGCAGGTGAACTGCTCGCCGGTGAGGTAGCCGTGGTTCTTGCACACGGAGTAGGTGGGAGAGAGTGTGTAATAGGGCAGCTTGTAGTTCTCGGCTATCTTCCGCACCAGGTTTGCCGCAGCCTCCCAGCTGGGCAGCTTCTCGCCCAGGAAGGCGTGGAACACGGTGCCGGAGGTGTAGCGGGTCTGGAGGTCGTCCTGGATATCCAGAGCCTCGAAGATATCCTCGGTGTAGCCCACGGGCAGGTGGGAGCTGTTGGTGTAGTAGGGCTCCCCGCCGGGCTGGGCGGCGGTAATGATGTCAGGGTAGGTCTCCACATCGTGCTTTGCCAGACGGTAGGCGGTGGACTCGGCGGGAGTGGCCTCCAGGTTGTACAGGTCGCCGTAGAGCTCCTGGTAATCGCTGAGACGCTCGCGCATGTGGTCCAGCACCTGCTTGGTGAATTCCTGGCACTTGGGGCTGGTCATGTCCGCCCGTATCCACTTGGCGTTGAGGCCCGCCTCGTTCATGCCCACCAGGCCGATGGTGGAGAAGTGGTTGTCGAAATTGCCCAGGTAATACTTGGTGTAGGGGTAGAGGCCGGCGTCCAGCAGCTTGGTGATGACGGTGCGCTTCACTTTCAGGGAGCGGGCCGCCAGGTCCATCAGCTTGTCCAGGCGGGCGTAGAAGTCCTTCTCGTCCTTAGCCAGGTAGGCCAGGCGGGGCATATTCAAGGTCACAACGCCGATGGAGCCGGTGCTCTCGCCGGAGCCGAAGTAGCCGCCGGACTTCTTGCGCAGCTCACGCAGGTCCAGACGCAGGCGGCAGCACATGGAGCGCACATCGGAGGGCTCCATATCGGAGTTTATATAGTTTGAGAAATAGGGGGTGCCGTACTTGGCGGTCATCTCAAAGAGGAGCTTGTTGTTCTCCGTGGGGGACCAGTCAAAGTCCCGGGTGATGGAGTAGGTGGGGATGGGGTACTGGAAGCCCCGACCGTTGGCGTCGCCTTCGATCATGATGTCGATGAAGGCCTTGTTCACCATGTCCATCTCCGCCTTGCAGTCGCCGTAGGTGAAGTCCATCTCCTTGCCGCCCACTATGGCCGGCAGGTCCTTCAGGTCCGCGGGGACGGTCCAGTCCAGGGTTATGTTGGAGAAGGGCGCCTGGGTGCCCCAGCGGGAGGGGGTGTTCACGCCGAAGATGAAGGACTGGACACACTGCTTGACTTCCTTGTAGCTGAGATTGTCCACCTTCACGAAGGGGGCCAGATAGGTGTCAAAGGAGGAGAAGGCCTGGGCGCCTGCCCACTCGTTCTGCATGATGCCCAGGAAGTTCACCATCTGGTTGCACAGGGTGGACAGATGGCTGGCTGGGGAGGAATTTATCTTCCCCGGGATGCCCAGGCCCTGCTGGATGAGCTGCTTCAGGCTCCAGCCGGCGCAGTAGCCGGTGAGCATGGACAGGTCGTGGAGGTGCAGATCGCAGTTGCGGTGGGCGTCGGCTATCTCCTGGTCATAGACCTCGCTGAGCCAGTAATTGGCGGTGATGGCCCCGGAGTTGGAGAGGATGAGACCGCCCACAGAGTAGGTGACGGTGGAGTTCTCCTTCACCCGCCAGTCCTCTATGTTCAGGTACTTGTCCACGGTCTCCTTGTAGTCCAGGTAGGAGGACTTGGTGTTGCGCAGTTTCTCCCGCTGCTTGCGGTAGAGGATGTAGGCCTTGGCCACCGTCTCATAGCCGCCCCGGGAGAGCACCGCCTCCACACTGTCCTGGATGTCTTCCACGGCCACCTTGCCCTCCTTTATCTTGGGCAGGAAGTCTGCGGAGACCTTCAGGGCCAGAAAATCTATCACATCGTCGTTATACTCCGTCTTGGTGGCTTCAAAAGCCTTTTTTATAGCGGCGGCTATCTTCTGGATATCAAAATCCACTATCTTGCCGTCCCGCTTTACTACCTGATACATATCCATATCCTCCTTCTGTCTCTCTGTATCTTATTATACTCCCCTGACCTGGACCGGGGGGATCAGGTCCCTCAGGCCCTCGGCCAGAGCATGCATTTCCTTTTCGCTGAAGGCCGCCAGGCCCTCTATGTTCAGCACGTTGCCGGAATCCTTGAACTGCTGAAGGTAATACTCCTTGGCGCCCTCTATCCACCGGGCCGCCCCCCTCAGGCTCTCCTGAGTGTGCAGGCCCTTCACCACAGTGGTGCGGAACTCATAGTCCACGCTGCCGGAGAGCAGGAAGTCCTTGGTCCGCTCTATGGCCGCCATGTCCGGCTTCTCCAGGCCCACGGTATGGGCATAGAGCTCCGGGGAGTTTTTTATATCCATGGCCACCCGGTCCACCAGGCCCTCTCGCACCAGCTCCATGAGCAGCTCCGGGAAAGAACCGTTGGTGTCCAGCTTCACGCTGTATCCCAGCGCCTTTACCTTGGAGAGGAAAGCCCCTATGTCCTTGTGGAGCAGAGGTTCGCCCCCGGTGACGGCCACCCCGTCCAAAACGCCCTGGCGCTTTTTCAGGTAGCTCAACACCTGCTCCTCGTCCGTATCCTGCACCAGCTGCTCCGGCAGCACCAGAGACGCGTTGTGGCAGAAAGGACAGCGGAAGTTGCAGCCCCCGGTGAACACCGTACAGGCCACTTTTCCCGGATAGTCCAGCAATGTGAGTTTTTGAAGTCCTGATATAAGCATAGGCATACCTCTCTTTTTCGTGCTCAACCAGATTACCACCATATGGGCCCCTTGTCAATAGGAACTCACTATATATTGAAAGAAATACAGGGCTGTAACCGTTTTGACCACAAAATATAGT
>DVHY01000222.1 GCA_018711755.1 Candidatus Limivicinus faecipullorum
GTCTGTTCCCGTCAGCAGGCCGAGCAGTTCCATTCCGGTCGGGTATCACTGGATATGGTTGCCGACCTCCCCTTTGTACTTCTGAACCAGGAATCAGCAATATATAGTCTGTGCCGTGAGCAGTTTGACAAGGCAAGGCTCCATCCGAAAATCGTCTCCACTGCCTCCAGACATCTGTATCTGCTGAACATGGTAAAGCTGGGCCTCGGTGTTACTATCCTGCCCAGGCGCCTTGTAAACAGTGATACCTTTCCCAGTCTGTGCTGTCTGGAACTGGAAGAACCGGTAAAATCCATTATCGGTATTGTGCGCCTGCGCAATGAGCCGATTTCCAATTCTGCAGAACGCCTGTACCGCTTTTTTGCTGAGCAGGCCCCCGTCAGCGACGACGTACCCCAGAATTGAATCCACCTCAAAGCCCGGCCTTACAATGAGGCCGGGCTTTGAGATCGTCTCTGCCGCTCCACAGGCTGTAAACCTTTTCGGCCCAAGTCATACAATGATAATGGCCGATGCCAGAAAGGAGAAGCTTATATGCTTAATTTAGATGCCAGTGTTCTCAACGAGACTCAGACCTGCCCTGCTGTAGGTTATCAGTCCGCATCCATCTGCGTCCCTGTCACCGTTACTCCCTTTGCACAAACCGGTGTCACCACCACCAAATGCTGCGGCAATCCCGTAGTGACCCCGGGCAGGGATATCTGCGGCGGCGTCAGAAACGGCTCCTGCTTTTTCACTATAACCCAGGATATATGCGTCAGCGTTCCTGTGGAATTTGGCGCAGTTGCTGCCGTGGGAGACAGCTTCGTCAACTGCACCGGCGTATCCGACACAGATATATGCACCGACTGCGGCAGCATCCTGCCCCCGGCGGAGTCTGTCGTCCCGGGTATCTAAGTTCCTTTATTCCGGCGGGCAGTACCGGCTCAAGCTCCGGCCTAGCCCGTCTTATTGAATACTCTATAGCAAAAGGCCCTGTCCTACCGCAATGCGGAGGGCAGGGCCTTATCGGCTTTAGATTATAATACAGTTTTTTGGACAGGCCTGGGCACAGGTGCCGCAGGCTATGCACTTGTCCTCATCCAACACCCAGGTTTTTGCCGCCCTGTCCACCGTCAGGGCCTGCACCGGGCACTTCTTGGCACAGAGGGTGCAGTATACACATCGGGCAGGGTCGTTAACCGGTTTGCCGTCGTCCCTGGGTTTCACTGCCGGGGCAGCCTGGCAGTCCTCCGGAGCCGCCGCGGCCGGAGCCTTTTTCTTCGGGGCCGCCTTGATAAAACTGCCGGTCACCAGCAGATCCTCCTCCTTGGTGGCCACCATATGGTAATCCCCTGTGAGCTCTATGGCGTTCCTGGTACAGAAATCGGCACATGTGGCACAGAAGGTGCATGAGCCCAGGTTGAAGGTCAGGGTTATCCTGTCCTGCCCGTCCTCCAGATGCTCTACGGTGCGGGTGATGGCATTGCCGGAGCAGACGCGCTCACACATGCCGCAGGCAATGCACTTATCCGCATGGTATACTATCCTGCCCCTATAGCCGGGAGCTGCCTGACTGGGGACAGCCGGATACATAGCGCAGCTGCTCTTGCTGAAAAGCTGGCTTATGGCCTCTTTGACAAAGGGAAAATCCATCACTTCATCTGCCCCCTTTTCTCTTTCAGTATCTGCGCCGCCAGGGCCAGACCGTCTATCACGGCCTCGGGCTTGGGAGCGCAGCCTGCCACGTCCACATCCACATGTACGTATTTGCTCAGAGGGCCCGCAACGCTGTAGCTGCCTCTGAACACATTTCCCGACTGGGGGCAGGAGCCCATGGTCACTATGCACCTGGGTTCCGGCACCTGGGAAATGGCCCTCAGCACTCTGGGCAGGGACTGCTTCGTCACCGGCCCGGTGACCACCACAATGTCCGCATGGCGGGGGGAGCCCGCCAGCTTGAAGCCCAGACGCTCGGCATCGTAGCGGGGGGTGAGGACACTGACCAGCTCAATGTCACAGCCGTTGCAGGAGCCGGCGTTTATATGGAACAGCCAGGGCGATTTGCCGGTGCTCTCCTCTATAAGCTTTTTAAACATTTCCGCCCCTCCTTACAAACCGTACCAGGCCAGCACCAGACTGATAAGCGCCAGCGCTGAGACCACGGTCCAATAGTATTTGAATATCTGCTCTATTCTCAGCCTGGCAGTCACGGCATGGACGAAGGAAATGGCCACTGCCGTAATCACCGCGCACAGCAGAAACATCAGCAGCACATCCAGAGGCAGGATGCCGGTGCCCAGCCCGCCCAGGAACAGGGCCACAAACAGGGATGTGAGTGTGAGCATTTTTACGGCATGGCTGAGCTTGAACACACCCAGAGGCGCCCCGCTGTATTCCGCCAGCATGCCCTCGCAGATCTCCGTCTCCGCCTCGGCGGCGTCAAAGGGGTGGTTCCCTGTCTCTCCCGGGATTATGAGAAGCAGGGCCACTGCGGCGGGCACCATGCTTATCTTGGTTATAAGGCTGCCGTTTAGGGCCTGGTATTGGGCAATACTGCTCAGGGAAAAGCACAGTCCGGTTCCCATGGCATCGCCCACAGTCTTTGCCACCGCCAGCAGCACCAGCACCAGAGGCAGCTCACAGGAGATTATTGTCACCATCTCGCGGCTGAGCCCCACTCCCGCATAGGGTGAACCGGAGGCTGCGCCGCCCAGGATTATGGCCAGAGCCGGTATCAGCAGCAGGTAGAGTATCACGATGATGTCTGCCATGCCGGAGAAGGCCGTAAAACCGAACACCGGTATGAACAGCTGAATGACCACCAGGGCAGCAAGTCCCACCAGGGGCGCAAGCATGAAGGTGATGCGCTCCGCGGCGGCAGGCACAATGGTTTCCTTGCCGCAGAGCTTGAAGAAATCATAGAAAGGCTGGAGCACAGGCGGGCCCACCCTCTTTTGCATTTTGGCCACCAGCTTTCTGTCTATGCCGCACAGCAGCATGCCCGCCAGAAAGCAGAACAGGAAGCCGGGGAAGATGAGCACATAGCCCAGATACTGCAAAGCACCGATAACTATAGTCATTTATCCCACCTCCTCATAAAACGATCAGGCTGAAGATCATGACCAGAGCCAGATCCACCACTGCCCACAGGGCATAGTCGTTGACGATGCCGCTGTGCAGGCGATGCATGTAATTGAAGTAGCCCCGCCAGTTGTGCTTGAAGCCCCAGAACAGGTCATCTCCTCCCAGCTGGGAGAGCTCCTGGGCTTCGCCGCCGTAGAACAGCTCATATTTGCTCTCCGTGGCAGCGGCCTTACTGCGGCTGACATTGTCGTACTTGGAGCCCACCGCCACTATTGTCACGGACAGCAGGGCAATGCACAGCACCAGCAGCCAGCTCACCGGGTCCCAGGTTCCCACATGGCTGAAGCTCACGGCCACAGGCTCGGTCACGGCAGAGCCGTCAAAGCCCATGGCCTCTATGTAATGGGCCACATTGAACACCGCCCTCGCAGCAGGCTCAGTGAGATACGAGGTGACAAGGTTGGGGAAAAGCCCCGTGACAACGCACAGCACGGCAAAGATTGCCATGGCAAAACGCATGCCGAAGGATACCTCCTTCACATGCTCCAAACCCTCAGGCAGCTGGCCGAAGAACACAGAGTGGCTGACCTTTACGAAGGAGGCCAGAGTGAGCACGGAGGTGACAAGGGCGATTATTGTCACCAGCAAAAAGCCTATATTGCCGCTCTCCACCGCCTTCTGATAAGTTGCCTGATAGACCATCCATTTGGAGGCAAAACCGTTGAAAGGCGGCACTCCGCTGATGGAGAAGGCTCCCACCAGAAACAGCACTGTGGTATAGGGCATTTTCTTTGCCAGCCCGCCCAGCTTGTTCAGGTCAGTGGTTCCGGTCTCGTGGAGCACGGCTCCGGCGGCAAGGAACAGCAGGCCCTTGAAGAGGGTGTGGTTTATGGCGTGGTATAGCCCGGCGGACACTCCCAAAGCGGTGCACAGGCCCACAGCGGTGAGCACATAACCTATCTGGGAGATGCTGTGGAAAGCCAGCAGGCGCTTGAAGTCATGCTGGGCCAGGGCCATGGTGACACAGATGAACATGCTCAGGGAACCAATGAATACCAGCAGGAACTGCATGGTACCAAGGCCCATGCTCTGGAACAGGAAATAGGTGATGCGTATGATGCCGTAGATACCAGACTTGGTGAGCACTCCGGATATTATGACGGATATGGAAGCCGGCGCCGCGCCGTGGGCATCGGCGGCCAGAGGGTGGAAGGGCACGATAAAAGCCTTGGTGCCAAAACCCACGAACAGAAGGGCAAAGGCCACCTTGGTGGCAGTGTTCACATCCCCCGGCACCAGCTGGGACAGCTGGGCAAAGTTCAGGGTATGGGTCTGGGCATAGAGTATGGCCGTACCTACCAGGATACAGGTAGAGCCCATGCAGCCCACCACCAGGTACTTGAAGGCTGCCTCCACGGCGCCTCTCACCGTATTGCGGAAGGCGGTGAGGGCTACAGCGGCAAAGGTGAGTATCTCCACCATGATGAACATGTTGAAGAGGTCGCCGGATAGCACCATGCCCATCACGCCGCCGCAGAGCAGCAGATACAGGGTATAGTACTCTTTCTCGTTGTCGTCCCGGTTCATATACTGGATGGAATAAACTCCCGAGACAAACACTGCAATGGACACAAGCAAGGCAAAGAACAGGCTGAGAGCGTCAACCTCCAGGGCAATGCCGATGGCATAGCCTCCGGCGGGCTCCCTGGCGCCCATCCAGTAGGCGATTATCTCGCCGTCCATAAGCACCGGGCCCACCAGCTTCAGGATAAAGCCCAGGGAAGCGGTTATGCTCAGCAGGGCCAGGATGTTGCGGGCAATGCGGTTTTCACCGAAGACCGCGATAAGGAAGGACCCCAGAAACAGCACCATAATGGCATATATAGGGAAGTGCTGATAGCTGAGGACATTGCCAAGAAAATTCATCCTCTCAGCCTCCTTATCTTACGGGTGTCGATGGTACCGTACTGCTCCTCCAGCTTTATGACAAGGGCCAGGGACATGGCGGTGACACAGGCGCCTATGACTATGCTGGTCAGGGTGAGGGCCTGGGGCACGGGGTCCACAAAAAAGCTGTTATAGTCCAGCTCGGACCAGGTGAAGATGGGTGCCGTGCCGCCGGGATTAAAGCCGATGGAGATCAGCAGCAGGTTCACCCCATAGTCGGCAATGGACAGTCCTATGACGGTTTTCACCAGATTATATTTTGTGACGATGGCATACAAGCCAAGGCCGATAAGGAAGAATGACGCGATATAGTTGAGCATTATCATATATCTTCACCTCATTCCTTGTGATCCACGTCTTTGCCCAGCAGCACGCCCAGCATGTTTATCACCAGGGCGCTGACGCCCGCCAGGACTTCAATGCCCACTACGGTGCCCATGAGGAAAATGGTGCCGGTGCTGAAGAGTTCACCGGGCTGTCCGTACTGATAAAGCACATTTTCGCAGAAGCGTGTACCGAAGGCCACGCCCAGCAGGGCCAGCAGGATATACCCGGCCAGGGCCAGGCCCTCCACCTTCCTCAGCAGCTTGGGCCGCATGGCCTGGGCAGTCACGTCATAGCCGTGGCCCAGGTATATGAGCAGGAGCGTAGCCACCATGAGCACACCGCCCTGGAAGCCGCCGCCCGGCGACAGGTGGCCGTGGAGGATGATATAGAAAATGTACACCAGAGCCAGAGGCAGAATTGCATCGCAGCCGCAGCGCTGGATAACGCGCTTTATGCGTATGTTCTCATTTTTCATTTTTCTCCGCCTCCTTCTTCTCCGTCTTTTTGGTAAAGAGGATGACTGCGGCTCCGGTGACGGCAGTCATCAGGATGAAGGCCTCGCCCATGGTGTCGTAGCCGCGGAAGTCAAAAACCACGGAAGTGACGTCGTTGATGGCATGGGTCTTGTCCAGGTTCTGCTGCACTATGGCGGCGGCCACTCCGTCAGCGCTGCTGTCGTCATAGGCAGTCGGCTCCTCCAGCAGCTCCTGCACCGGCACCGTGGCCAGCTGCCCGTCATAGGTGCGGGGCATGGCCGCCATGGTCACTGCGGCATATATTCCCACTATGATGAACACAGCCAAGGAGAAATATGTGACAAGCTTTTTCATTTATCGTCCCCTCCCCGTATCTTCTTCAAGGTGACAATGAATATCAGGGGGCTGAGGGCAGCGCCTACCGCCGCTTCGGATATGGCCACATCCGGAGCGTGGAGCAGCAGGAATTCCGCTGCGGCAAAGATGCCCGTCACGCCCAGAGCTATTATCGAGGACAGCAGTTTTTCAAAGTGCACTGCCAGGATGGCGGACACCACCATGCCCAGGATGATAAGGACATTCAGAACAACAATAATCTCACTCATTAAAGTCCCTCCTGTAATCCTCTATCTCCATCTTCTTTTTGGGCCGTATACCCGCCTGATATGCGCCCTTGGCAATGGCGTGGGCGCCCACGGGATTGGTCACCAATACCAGGCCGCAGATCACCAGCACTTTCACGGCGGTGGCTGCACTGCCCATGATAAAGATCGTATACAGCAACGCACCCAGCCCTACCCCGATCACACCCAGGGTCGTGACACAGGTGCTGGCCTGCATGCGGCAGAAGGTGTCCGGCATCTTCATTACGCCCAGGGTCCCCGCCAGGGCAAAGATCACGCCTATGGCTATAAGAACGTCAATCGCTATCCTCAGCATCAGCATGATACTGCCACCTCCCTTTGTCCAGATATCTGCCCACCAGCATGGTGTTGATAATGCCCAGCATGGCGGTGATTATGGCTATGTCCAGGTAAATGCCCCTGCCGCTGTACAGGGAGAAGAGCATCATCGCCAGGG
>DVHY01000025.1 GCA_018711755.1 Candidatus Limivicinus faecipullorum
AGCAAAGCGAACTTTGCTCTGGCGTGGTGCCGGTGACCGGACTCGAACCGGTACGTTGTTGCCAACGAGGGATTTTAAGTCCCTTGTGTCTACCATTCCACCACACCGGCATATTTATTACAATTTAACACTGTAATTAAAATTAGTCAATAGCGGAACTTTTTTCCAATCTGTGACGTCATATTTACATAACTCCGAATCCCAGGGGGTCGGCCATGATGAAATTGCTCATTCTTGCCCTTATGATATACTTTGTTCTCAGTCTTGCCGCCTGCGGAAAAGGCAGCGGTCTGCCCAGGCCCGGCATCCTCGCCTCGTTTATAGGCTCGGCTCCGGTCAGCATCCGGCAGGCCGAACCGGCGGTGGACGCCCAGTTTTCCCACCTCTCCGAAGATGCAGAGCCTACGGTGCTTCTTATGCAGGCGGAGGGCCAGCTCTACCAGAGCACCGGCCGGGAGAGCGACCGGGACGGCCGCTGCGGCATAATGGACGGACAGATAACCGACAGTGTGGAACGCAACCTCATTCCCTCCCGGGACGGACAGTCCAACTTCGGCGCCCCCTACGGCTATCAGTACGGGGACAACGGGGAACTGGAGGTCAACATGGACGGGCGCTGGATAATCTTTGAGCCGGCACAGAGCCCGGTCCCCCCGGCGGCCCAAAGAGATTGAGGACAGAAAACTCTTGACACGGACAGATTTCGGGTTTATATTTATTCCCGTAATTATATTTCAGGGAGATTTTTCTCAATGAAGACCTTCGCTTTTGCAGCATACTATTACTACTTTACCGCCAAGCTGAGGTAAGGGTAATTTGTGATGCAAAAAAGAAGCTGTAAAAATTGCTTATGATGCTGCACAGGTTACGCCTGAGCAGCATTTTTTTATTACCCGGTTCTGCGCCGGGATGCAAATCTGCTATTAAACGGAGGACGGAAAAATGATAGTTGTACTCAAACACGGCGTGACCGACGACAAGCGGGACCAGCTCATCAGCTGGCTGAAAAACCTGGGACTGCAGATCCACATCTCCGTGGGCGCCTATCAGACCGTCCTGGGCCTCATAGGCGACACCAGCCGGGTGGACATGGACCTGGTGGGCAGTCTGGAGATCGTGGACGCCGTAAAGCGGGTCACCGAGCCTTTCAAGTGCTGCAACCGCAAGTTCCACCCGGAAGACATGGTGGTGGACTGCCAGGGCGTGAAGATAGGCGGCGGCAACTTCGTCATGATCGCCGGCCCCTGCTCTGTGGAGAGCGAGGAGCAGATAGTCGCCGTGGCCAAGGCCGTCAAGGCCGCCGGAGCCCAGCTGCTCCGGGGCGGCGCCTTCAAGCCCCGCACCTCCCCCTACGACTTCCCCGGCCTCAAGGCCACCGGCCTGGAGCTGCTGAAGATCGCCCGCCAGGAGACCGGCCTGCCCTTCGTCACCGAGATAATGAGCGTTGCGGACCTGCCCCTCTTTGAGGATGTGGACATGCTCCAGGTGGGCGCCAGGAACATGCAGAACTTCGACCTGCTGAGAGAGCTGGGCAAAATGGACAAGCCCGTCCTCCTGAAGCGGGGCCTGGCCAATACCCTCAAGGAACTGCTCATGAGCGCCGAATACATCATGGCCAGCGGCAACGAGCAGGTCATCCTCTGCGAGCGGGGCATACGCACCTACAGCGACTACACCCGCAACACCCTGGACATCTCCGCCGTGCCCATGCTCCACGAGCTGTCCCACCTGCCCGTCATCGTGGACCCCAGCCACGCCACCGGCATCGCCAAGCTGGTGCCCCCCTGCGCCCTGGCCGGGGCCGCCGCCGGAGCTGACGGCCTGATAATAGAAGTACACAACGACCCCATCCACGCCCTGTGCGACGGTGCCCAGTCCCTGCGGCCTGAGGAGTACGCCGCCCTGGCGGAGAAAGTTGCCAAAGTGAGGGAGGCCATAGTCTGATGAAAGTGGGTATAGTGGGTCTGGGGCTCATAGGCGGCTCCTTCGCCTGGGCCTACCACAACGAGGGCCATCAGGTGCTGGCCTTCAACCGCACCCGCTCGGTGCTGGATTTTGCCATGCTCAGCGGCGCCGTGGACGGAGAGCTGACGGAGGAGAACCTGGGGGATTGCGACCTTATCCTGGTCACCCTCTACCCCCAGGCGGCCATAGATTACATCGACAGGATGGGGCCTCATTTCGGCAAGAAGCCCCTGGTGCTGGACTGCTGCGGCACAAAACGGGTGGTGTGCTCCGCCTGCTTCCCCATTGCGGAGAGGGACGGCTTCACCTACATCGGCGGCCACCCCATGGCCGGCACCCACAACTCCGGCTTCAAATACGCCAAGGGCAGCATGTACAAGGGCGCGCCCATGGTCATCGTGCCCCCCCGCTTCGACGATATCCAGCTGCTGGACAAGGTGAAAGAGCTGCTCTCCCCCGCCGGCTTCGGCAGGATATCCGTGACCACGGCGGAAAAGCACGACATGATGATAGCCTTCACCTCCCAGATGGCCCATGTGGTCTCCAACGCCTACATCAAAAGCCCCACCGCCAGGATACACAAGGGCTTCTCCGCCGGCAGCTACAAGGACCTGACCCGGGTGGCCTGGCTCAACGCCCCCATGTGGGCGGAGCTGTTCATGGAGAACAAGGACTTCCTGCTCCATGAACTGGAGCTGTTCATCCACAGCCTCACCCAGTACCGGGACGCCATGGTCAAAGACGACATGCCGGAGCTCATCCGCCTGCTGGACGAGGGCCGCAGGCTGAAAGAGGAGGTGGACGGCAGGTGAAAAAGCTGCTCATATCCGCCTCCCGCAGCTATGAGGTGCTGGTGGAGCGGGGCCTGCTGGACAGGAGCGGGGAGCTTATAAAGGCGGCCGCCGGCTCCAAAAAGGCGGTCATCATATCAGGGGACATCGTCTTCCCCCTCTATGGGCAGCGGCTGAAACGCTCCCTGGAGGCGGCGGGGATGGAGACGGAGGTCTTCGTCCTGCCCCATGGAGAGCAGTCCAAGACCCTGGCAAACTACTGCCGCATCCTGGAATTCCTGTCGGAAAAGCGCCTGAGCCGCAGCGACGTGCTGGTGGCCCTGGGGGGAGGCGTCACCGGGGACATCACCGGCTTTGCCGCCTCCACCTATCAGCGGGGCATGAACTTCGTGCAGATACCCACCACCCTCCTGGCTGCGGTGGACTCCTCCGTGGGGGGCAAGACCGCCGTGGACCTGCCCGGAGGCAAAAACCAGGTGGGCAGCTTTTACCAGCCCGCCCTGGTCATCTGCGACCCTGACTTGCTGTCCACTCTGCCGGAGGAGGAGTTCGCCTGCGGCTGCGCCGAGGTCATCAAATACGCCGTCCTGGGCAGCCGGGACTTCTTTGACAGGCTGAAAGCCACCCCCGTCTCCCGTCAGCTGGAGGATGTGATATGCACCTGCGTGGAGATGAAGCGGGACATCGTGGCCCTGGACGAGTTCGACCGGGGCCAGCGCCATCTGCTGAACCTGGGCCACAGCTTCGGCCACGCCGTGGAGGCCTGCAGCGGCTTTACCGTGCTCCACGGCCAGGCCGTGGCCATAGGCATGGCCGCCATCACCCGCTCCGCCCTGGCCAAGGGCTTCTGCTCCCGGGAGACTCTGGATGAGCTGCTGGAGCTTTTGCGGCTGTACAAGCTGCCCACAGACTGTCCCTACGGTCTGGAGGAGATGTACTCCGCCTCCCTGCTGGACAAGAAATTCACCGGCGGGAAGATGCACCTCATAGTGCCGGAAGAGATAGGCCGCTGCCGCATAGAGGCGGTGGCCATGGAAGATATCAGAGACTGGATGGAAGCGGGAGGTATACGCCCATGAACCTCACAATAAGGCCCGGCGCCAGAAGCGGCCGGGTGAAGATACCCTCCTCCAAGTCCCAGGCCCACCGACTGCTCATCTGTGCTGCTCTGGGTGAAAGGGAGACCCTTATCGAATGCGACGGCCTGTCGGCAGATATACAGGCCACGGCTGACTGCCTCAACGCCCTGGGGGCGGAGATACTCCCCATCTGGGACGACAGCGCCCTTTTGGTGCGCCCCATATTCAAGGCCGCCCAGGGCCTCTGCCATCTGCCCTGCGGGGAGAGCGGCAGTACCCTGCGCTTTCTCCTGCCGGTGTGCGGAGCCCTGGGCGTCCAGGCCGTCTTCCACATGGAAGGGCGGCTGCCCCAGCGGCCCCTGGCCCCTCTGGACGACCAGCTCAGGGCCCACGGCATGGAGCTGAGGCAGGAGGGAGAGCTGCTCTACTGCTCCGGCAGACTGGAGGCCGGGGACTATGAACTGCCGGGGAACGTGTCCTCCCAGTACATCTCCGGGCTGCTGATGGCCCTGCCTCTGGTGCCCGGGGGCAGCCGTCTCACAGTCACCGGCCCCATAGAGTCGGCGGCCTACATCACCATGACCGAGGACGCCCTCAGGCTTTCAAAGATAGCTTTTACCAGGGAAGGCAGCTGCTACTCCATCCCCGGCTCCCAGAGCAGCCGCATGCCCGAGCTGCTGCGGGTAGAGGGGGACTTCTCCAACGCCGCCTTCTTCCTGTGCATGGGGGCCTTGTCCCCGGAGGGCATAGAAGTCACCGGGCTGGACCCCGCCTCCCACCAGGGGGACAGGGCCATAGTGGATATACTCCGCTCCTTCGGGGCGGAGCTGCGGGAGATACAGGGCGGCTACTTCGTCCGCCGTGCCCGGCTCCACGGGCTCACCATAGACGCAAAGCCCATCCCCGACCTTATCCCTGTGCTCAGTGTGCTGGCCGCTCTGGTCCAGGGCGAAACCCGCATCGTAAACGCCGGACGGCTGCGGCTGAAAGAGTCGGACCGGCTCTCCAGCACCGCCGCCCTCATCCGCTCCCTGGGCGGAGAGGCGGAGGAGCTGGAGGAAGGACTGGTCATCCATGGCAAAGCCCGCCTGGCCGGCGGCAAGGTGGACTCCTTCGGCGACCACCGCATAGCCATGGCTGCGGCCACCGCCGCCTGCGGCTGCAGCGCCCCGGTGGAACTCAGCGGCGCCCAGGCGGTGAACAAATCCTACCCCCGGTTCTGGGAAGACTTTGACGCCCTTGCAGGAGGCAAAACATGAGCAGTTCTTACGGTGAAAACATACGGCTGAACATTTTCGGCCAATCCCATTCCCCGGCCATAGGCATGACTCTGGAGGGCATCCCCGCCGGGGAACACATAGATCTCGACCAGCTGCAGCGTTTTATGGAGCGCCGTGCTCCCGGGCGCAGGGCCTACTCCACAGCCCGGAAAGAGGCGGACAGGCCGGAGTTCCTCTCCGGCATACGGGGGGAATACACCTGCGGCGCACCCCTCACCGCCATTATCCGCAACGGGGACACCCGCTCCAGGGACTATGCCGCCTTTTCCTCCGTCCCCCGCCCCGGCCACGCCGACTACACCGCCCAGGTGAAATACTTCGGCTACCAGGATTTCGCCGGGGGCGGCCACTTCTCCGGGCGGCTCACCGCCCCCCTGTGCATTGCCGGGGGCATCTGCCTGCAAATACTCCAGCGCCAGGGCATAGAAGTCATATCCCGGATAAAGTCCATCGGCCCGGTAAACGACAGCGGCCCCCTACTGTCCTCCACCGCCGGGAAGGATTTCCCCACCGTGGATGAGACGGCGGGAAAGGCCATGCAGGAGGCCATTGAACAGGCCCGGATGCAGGGAGATTCCCTGGGCGGTGTGATAGAATGTACCGTGCTGGGCCTTCCCGCCGGACTGGGAGACCCCATGTTCGGGGGCATGGAAAACCGTATAGCCGCCATAGTCTTCGGCATCCCGGCGGTGAAGGGCATAGAGTTCGGCGCGGGCTTTGACTCCGCCCGGCTGAGAGGCAGCGAAAACAACGACAGCTATATCATAGAAGAGGGCCGGGTGAAGACCCGCAGCAACAACTGCGGCGGTATCCTGGGGGGCATCACCGACGGCATGCCCCTTGTGTTCCGGGCGGCTATAAAGCCCACCCCCTCCATAGCCAGGGAACAGGACAGCGTGGATATGCAGAAACTCGTTCCGGCAAAGCTCAGCGTGGGCGGCCGCCACGACCCCTGCATAGTCCCCCGGGCGGTGCCCTGCATTGAGGCCGCCGCCGCCATAGCAGTATACGACGCCCTGCTGGGGCGCAGAAAGGAATCGAGGTAGAGAGATGGATTTGAGCGACTACAGAAAGCAGATAGACCAGATAGACGACGAACTGATAAAGCTCTTCTCCCGGCGCATGGAGACTGCCGCCCACATTGCCCGATACAAGAAGGAGACGGGGAAGGCCGTTATGGACGCAGGCCGGGAACGGGAAAAGCTGCTGGACATTATGGGCAAGTGCCCCGAGGAATTCCAGGACTATGCCGCTTCCCTGTATTCCCTGATATTCGAGCTGAGCCGCAGCTATCAGCATCGTATCCTGGGCACCGCCTCCGCCCTCACGGAGCAGATACAGTCCGCCATAGAAAACACCCCCGCCCTCTTCCCCGCCAAGGCCACGGTGGCCTGCCAAGGGGTGGAAGGGGCCTACTCCCAGCTGGCCTGCGAGAAGCTCTTCCGTCTGCCCAGCATCTTCTACTTCACCAACTTTGACGCCGTCTTCTCCGCCATAGAAAAGGGCCTGTGCCGCTACGGGGTGATACCCCTGGAAAACAGCACCGCAGGCTCCGTGAACAAGGTCTACGACCTGATGATGCGCCACAACTTCCGCATCGTGCGCAGCGTGCGTCTCAAGGTTGACCACAACCTGCTGGTAAAGCCGGGCACCAAGCTCTCGGACATCAAAGAGATATACTCTCACGAGCAGGCCATCAACCAGTGCGCCGGCTACCTGCAGAAGTTCAGCGGAGTGAAGATAATCCCCTGCGAGAACACCGCCGTGGCGGCAAAGTACGTGGCCCAGTCGGAGTCCTCCAACGTGGCCGCCCTGTCCTCCCGCTCCTGCATGAGGCTCTATGGGCTGGAGTGCCTGGAGAGCTCCGTGCAGGACAAGGGCAACAACTTCACCCGCTTCATCTGTATCTCCAAGGGCCTGGAGATATACCCCGGAGCCGACCGCACCAGCCTTATGATGGTGCTGCCCCACACCCCCGGCTCCCTGTACAAGGTGCTCAGCCGCTTCTATGCCCTGGGCATCAACCTGAACAAGCTGGAGAGCCGCCCCCTGCCGGAGCGGAACTTCGAGTTCATGTTCTATTTCGATCTGGACACTTCCGTCTACTCCCCCCAGTTCATCCAGCTCATGGGAGAGATGGAGAACATCTCTGAAGAGTTCAACTATCTTGGAAGCTACAGCGAGGTGATATGATGCTCAAATGCGGTCTTCTGGGCAGGAAGCTGGGCCACAGCTACTCCCCCGCCATCCACGGCATGCTCTCCGACTACTCCTATCAGCTCTTTGAGCGGGAGCCGGAAGAGCTGGAGGACTTTCTTCTCCACGGGGACTGGGACGGCATAAACGTCACCATCCCCTACAAAAAGAGCGTGCTGCCCTACTGCCGGGAACTGTCCCCCCTGGCCCGGGAGCTGGGCAGCGTGAACACCCTGGTCCGCCGCCGGGACGGCAGCCTCTTCGGGGACAACACCGACGCCTACGGCTTTGAGAGCCTGGTGAGAAAAAGCGGCATAGACCCCCGTGGGAAAAAGGCCCTGGTCCTGGGCAGCGGAGGCGCCTCCGTCACCGTGGCGGCGGTGCTGAAAAGGCTGGGGGCCGCCCGGGTCATCGTCATCTCCCGCAGCGGCCAGGACAATTACGGCAACATACAAAAACACGCCGACGCTCAGATAATAGCCAACACCACCCCGGTGGGTATGTACCCCAACAACGGCCAGGCCGCTGTGGACCTGAGGGTCTTTCCCCACTGCGAAGGGGTGCTGGACGTGGTGTACAACCCCGCCCGCACCGCTCTGCTTTTACAGGCCGAGGAACTGGGCATACCCAGGGCCGGGGGACTGTACATGCTGGTAGCCCAGGCCAAGCGTTCCTCGGAGATATTCACCGGCAGCAGCATCCCCGACAGTGAGATAGAGCGCATTGAGCATATCCTCTCGGCTCAGATGCAGAACATCGTCCTTATCGGCATGCCCTCCAGCGGCAAGAGCACCGTGGCCGCAGCTCTGGGAGAGCGGCTGGGCCGCCCGGTCTACGAGGCCGACGCCCTCATCGAGGAGGAGGCGGGCATGGACATCCCCGCCATCTTTGCCGCCCACGGGGAGGGCCGCTTCCGGGAACTGGAGACCGAGGTACTGAAAAGGCTGGGGGCCCTGTCCGGGGCAGTGATATCCACCGGCGGCGGCTGCGTCACCCGGGAGGGGAACTACGCCCCCCTGCACCAAAACGGCCGCATCGTCTGGCTGCTGCGGGATACGGACAAGCTGGAGAAGACCGGCCGGCCCGTGTCCCTGAAAAGCGACCTTCACGAGCTCTACGCCAGGCGGGAGCCCATGTACGCCCGCTTCGCCGACGTGAAGGCGGATAACAACGGCAGCATTGAAGACACCCTGGCCCGGATAAAGGAGGCGCTGGAATGAAGATACTGGTGATAAACGGGCCCAACCTGAACCTTCTGGGCCTGAGAGAGCCGGACATCTACGGCAGGCAGGACTACAAAGCCCTGGTAGAACTGGTGGAAAAGGTCTGCCGGGAAGAGGGTATAGAGGTGGAGCTGTTCCAGTCCAACCACGAGGGGGCCATTGTGGACAAAATACAGTCCGCCTACGGAGCCTTCGACGGCATCGTCATCAACCCCGCCGCCTACACCCACACCAGCGTGGCCATCCTGGACGCCCTGAAAGCGGTAGCCCTGCCGGCCGTGGAGGTACACATCTCCGATGTGAGCCGCCGGGAGAGTTTCCGCCAGGTCTCCTATGCAGGCATGGCCTGTATAAAAACCTATATGGGCCACGGCTTTGAAGGCTACGCCATGGCAATCCGCTATCTGAAAGCCCATCTCAGCAAGGCCGATTAGTTTCTGAACACGGAGCCCCGCCGGAAATTCCGGCGGGGCTCCGTTCAGCTTGTCAAAAAAGTCCTTACAGACTTTTTTGACTGCGCTACTCCCGCCAAGCATTTTGCCAAGGGCAAAATGCTGCTGCGCCCGAAAAGCCTTGATTT
>DVHY01000026.1 GCA_018711755.1 Candidatus Limivicinus faecipullorum
CAAGGGCCGGACTTTATGAGGCGCGGCCTCAGATAAAGCGCCTCAGTCCGGGGCATGGGGCTGGGGGAAAGAAACGGTCAGGATCGGCAGAAAGGCTTTCGGCCGGCACAGCGGGGAAGAGACAAAACCAGGGCCCTGAACTTTTTCAGGGCCCTGGTTTTGCCTTTACGTCCATTTACATAGCCCGGCTCAGCTCAAGGGAGTCCCCGGACAGGGAGACGGTGAGAGTGTCCCCCGGCCCCACGCTGCCCTCCAGCAGCAGCTCCGCCGCCGCATCTTCTATCCAATGCTCCAAGGTGCGCCGCAGCGGGCGGGCGCCGAACTTGTCGTCATAGCCCTTTCTGGCCAGCCAGCGGGCGGCCTCCTCCGGCACGGCCAGCTGGATGTCCAGGGCGAGAAAACGCTCTTTCAGCTGCCGGAGCATGGTCTGGGTGATGGCGAACATGTGCTCCTGGCTGAGGCGGTGGAAGACTATGGTCTCGTCCACCCGGTTGAGGAATTCCGGCTTGAAGGTGGATCTTAGCTCCTCCATCACCCGGCGGCTCATGGTGTCCTCCCCCTGCCCGCCACCGTCGGCAAAGCCCAGAGGCGGACGGTTTTCCGTGATGGCCTTGGCCCCGATGTTGGAGGTCATGACTATCACGGTGTTGCTGAAGTCCACCCGGCGGCCGGTGGCGTCGGTGAGATGGCCGTCGTCCATTATCTGCAGCAATATGCTCCACACATCCTCATGGGCCTTTTCTATCTCGTCAAAGAGCACTACGCTCCAGGGCTTGCGCCGCACCTTCTCCGTGAGCTGGCCCCCGTCCTCGTAGCCCACATAGCCGGGAGGGGAGCCGATAAGGCGGCTCACCGAATGCTTCTCCATATACTCTGACATGTCCAGGCGGATGACGGCGTTTTCGTCGCCGTACACCGTGGCCGCCAGAGCCCGGCACAGCTCCGTTTTCCCCACCCCTGTGGGGCCCAGGAAAAGAAAGCTGCCTACGGGCCGCCGGGGGTCTTTCAGCCCCACACGGCTGCGGCGTATCGCCCTGGCTACGGCGGAGACAGCCTCGTCCTGGCCGATGATGCGCTTTTTCAGCTGTTCCTCCAGGGCCTTCAGCCGCTGGCTCTCGCTCTCGTCCAGAGAGCAGACGGGTATCTCCGTCCAGAGAGCCACCACGCCGGCCACGTCGGAGGCCTCTACCTCCCGGCGAAGCCCCTCCACATGCACCGCCGCGGCGGCCTCGTCCAGCAGGTCTATGGCCTTGTCCGGCAGGTAGCGGTCGTTTATATACCGCACCGACAGGGCGTAGGCCGCCTCCAAAGCCTCCGGGCTGAGGCTTACGCCGTGGTGCTTTTCCAGGGCCGGGCGCAGGCTCTGGAGCATTTCCATGGTGTGCTCCTTGTCCGGCTCCGTGACCTTGATGGGTTGGAAGCGCCGCTCCAGAGCGGCGTCCTTCTCGATGTGGCGGCGGTATTCCTCCGGGGTGGTGGCCCCGATTATCTGCACCTCTCCCCGCCCCAGGGCGGGCTTGAGGATATTGGCGGCATCTATGGCCCCTTCGGCGCTGCCTGCGCCGATGATGGTGTGCAGCTCGTCGATGAAGAGAATGACGTCTCCCGCCCGGCGCACGTCCCGGAGCACCGACTTCACCCGTTCCTCAAAGTCTCCCCGGTACTTGGTGCCTGCCAGCAGGGCTGGGATGTCCAGGGAGACTATACGCTTGTCCCTGAGCTCTGCGGGAGCCTGGCCCCGGCTGACGCACAGGGCCAGGCCCTCCGCCACGGCGGTCTTGCCCACTCCGGGCTCCCCCACCAGCACGGGATTGTTCTTGCTGCGCCGGGAGAGTATCTGGATGGCCCGGCGTATCTCGTTGCCCCGGCCCACCACCGGGTCTATCCGGCCTGCGGCGGCCAGCTCCGTCAGATCCCGGCTGTACTGGTCCAGGACCCGGGTGTCTGCCCGGCGAACGGTGCTGCGGGCGGTGCCGGTCTGGGAGCGGTTGTTGGAGCCGGGATTGCCGAAGACCGCCATTATCTCCGTGTAGATGTCGTTCAGGTCGGCCCCGGCCTCCCGGAGGGCTGCGGCCCCGCCGCAGTCGTTCTGGCGCAGTATGCCCAACAGCAGGTGCTCGGTGCCGATATAGCCCTGCTGCAGCTGCCTTGCCTCCTGGGCCGCCTTTTCCACCGCCTGCCGGGCCCGGGGGGTGAGCCCCTGCTCCGGCCTGCCGGGACAGCCGGAGCCGTTGGAACGCTGGACTATATGCCACAGCCGGGCCTTGTCCAGGCCCTGACGCTGGAGCACTCTGGCCCCCAGGCCGTCCCGCTCCATCATTATCCCCAGCAGCAGGTGCTCCGTACCCACATAGCCCTGGCCCAGTTCTCCGGCCGCCAGGCGGGCGTTCTCAATGGCCAGCTCCGCCCGCTGAGTGAACTTCTCATTGCTTTTTATAAGGCATACCCCCTTGGAAGCAAGCATATATAATAATATATTATCCACCGCCCGCCCCGCCGAAACAGACGAAAAGGGTGGGAGACGGGAAAATTTATTTGACCGGGGCAGGTCCCCGGACAGGCCCCGCCGCCTGAGGAGCGGAGCTTCCGGGAAAAATCCTTGAAAGTCCGCCTGCCGGTCCCGTCCGGGACCACGGGTAATGGACAGTCTCATTATGGACAGCTTTTTTTAAATTTATCGGCGCCATTAAATTTTATAATTGATTTTTGCATAAGATGTGTTACAATGTAGCCAACGATGGCCTAAGTGGTCAAATAACATGGGAGGTAACATAATGGCTTTTGTTATTACCGATGAGTGCCTGTCCTGCGGCGCCTGCGCTGCTCAGTGCCCCGCTGAGGCAATAGAGATGGGCGAACTGCACTATGAGATCGACGCCGATAAGTGCCTGGAGTGCGGCTCTTGCGCAGCCCAGTGCCCCGCCGAGGCAATAGTTCAGGAGTAATCTTACAACAACATAGAATGAGGGGCGATTCTTATCGCCCCTCATTCTATGTCAGGGTACAGCCATCAGACTGAAACATTATTTTACCGGGAGGGAACAGGAGATGCCGGAATTCACCGCTTTGTGGGAGGGCGGACCACAGTTTGCCCAGGCGGAGCATTTCAAACTCGGTACCGACTGCGTGCTCCTGGCGGACTTTGTAAACAGCTCCGGACGCAAGAGGGGCATAGACCTGGGCTGCGCCTCGGGGGCCATAGCCCTTCTGCTGCTGTGGCGCAGCCCCGGGCTCCATATGACCGGGCTGGAGATAGTGGAGGAAGCGGCAAAACTGGCGGAGGAGAATATGGAGAAAAACTCCCTCCAGGACAGAAGCCGTATAATCTGCGGGGATATACGCCGCCACAGGGAGCTTTTCAAAAGCGGCAGCTTTGACCTGGTGGCGGCAAACCCGCCCTACTTCCCCGTGGAGCGGGGGAAGCTGTCCCCGGACGAAAAGCGTTCCGGGGCCCGGGGAGAGCTGAGCTGCGGCCTGGAGGATATCTGCGCCGCCGCCTCCTACCTCTGCTGTACCGGAGGCAGCTTTTCGGTGGTGTATAAGCCGGAGCGGCTGTCGGAGCTCTTCTGTGCCATGACGGCCCACGGCCTGGAGCCCAAACGCCTGCGCCTGGTCTGCCACAGGGCAGACAGCGCACCCAGCCTGGCACTGGTAGAGGGGAGGCGGGGCGGCAGGCCCGGGCTGAGCGTACTGCCCTCCCTGATACTCACCGGCCCTGAGGGGAGAGAGACAGAGGAAGTCCTGAGGATATATCATCGGATATGACGGCTCCCACAGAGCCTGAATGGAGGAAAAAATGGAGACGAAAAACAGATTTTCGGACATCGAAAAGCGGCAGCTTGCGATGTTTGTCATGGTGGCCTTCGGCTTTACCTATTTGATGGGCCTGCCCTTGTCTCTGGCCTACCGCCTGGGACTGGACACCTATCCCTTCCCCAACGCCCAGATGTTCTACCCTGCGGCGGGAGTCATGCTGGCCTGCCTGGTCACAAGGAGACGGCCGGGTATGGAAAGCCCCGAGGAGAGCGCCGCCATGCCCCTGGGCTTCTTTACCTTCTTTGTGCTCCTCACGGCCCTGATGGCGGCAGGCTGCTGGGGGATGTTCATACGCCCGGACATGGATTGGTCCACATTGCAGTCCTATGTGATAGTGGCAGGCTCCCTGCTGGCCTGGGTCTTCCTGCTGGCGGCGGGAAAAACCAGGCGGGCGGCCTACGGCCTGAGCTGGTCCGGCACCGGCCGCTCCCTGCTGATGCTGCTGCTGTTCGTGGCCATATACCTGGCCCGCTCTTTCTTCTCCGTGGCCATCAGCGGGCAGATGGCTGAATACCTGCCCTACTGGCAGACTTCCGCCCCCTACATACTCATGGTGGTGCTGATACCCAATTTCTTTTTCAGCTTCGCCGCCTTCTTCGGCGAGGAGTACGGCTGGCGCTATTATCTCCAGCCCCTGCTGCAAAAGCGCTTCGGCCTCATCCGGGGCACGGTACTTTTGGGCGTGGTGTGGGGACTGTGGCATCTGCCCCTGGACCTGTTTTTCTACAGCCCCGGCTATGCCCTTCAAAGCATTGCGGCCCACCAGGTCACCTGTATCACCCTGGGGGTGTTTTTCGCCTTTGCCTACATGAGCACCGGGAATATCTGGGTGCCGGTGGCGCTGCACTTTATAAACAACAATCTGGCCGTGGCGGTCAGCGGCACCGCCCAGGTCAGCGGCTACGCGGTGGGCTGGACGGATGTGCTGGTCTCCCTGGTGATAAACGCCGTCATCTTCCTGCCCTTCCTGGCGGCAAAGGTGTTTCGCAAAGGCCCGGCGGCGGAGGAGGAAAACAAAGCCTCCCCTTGCCTCAAGGAGAGAGAATAAAAAAACAGCCGGGGAGCAAAGCGCCCGGCGGACAAAACAGATAGCTATAAAAAGAGCTATAGAAAAGCAATAAAAATGGGAAGCCGTGTTCGGAGAACACGGCTTCCCATTTTCATTACAGCTTGCGGCTGAGAGCCGCAATGCACTCAGGGCAGACACAACGTCCCTTGTAGCTGACAAGGTCCCGTACGCTGTCACAGAAGACGCAGGCGTCCTGATACTTGCGAAGAATAATGCTCTCGCCCTCCACGTATACCTCAAGGGTATCCTTCTCCGCAATGTCCAGAGTGCGCCGCATTTCGATGGGCAGGACGATACGGCCCAGCTCATCCACCTTACGCACTATGCCGGTAGACTTCATTATTCCTCACTCCCCCATAATCTTAGTAAATGTTTCCATATCTTGTATTACAATATTATACGATTTTTATCATTAAATCAATAAGTCCATGCTTACTTCACAATAATTTAA
>DVHY01000027.1 GCA_018711755.1 Candidatus Limivicinus faecipullorum
AATTACAGTTCCGCTGGCTGACAGTTTGGGATTGATAAATCCGGTAAAGCCGTTTGCCACGGCAAGAATAATCAGGCACAGGCATATTACTAAGGCCAGCTTGGAAAATGCAGAATAATCTTTCATATCTGATCCCCATCAATAGAACGTAGCTACAGGCTGTTCGGGAGCTTCGCAGCTCTCGGCGGAGATATAGCTGAGAACGGGGCCCCGGCGGTTATAGGCCCGGTGGAACTTGAAGTTGACCTTGGCGGTGAGTATCATCCAGCTGTCGTCCTTCACGGTGTCGGCCTTGTCCCACTGGCAGACCAGAGCCGCAAACTGTATATCCTCCACGCAGCAGGTCATCACATGGCGGCCCACCACGAAGCAGTTTGCCGGCAACTTCTTACGCACCAGAGCGCGGCATTTGAAGCGCACGGTCTTGCCGTCGTACTTCTTGGGCTCGTCGGCCATATCCCTGTAGAAGAGGGCGAAGTCATCGTCCCCTATCTCCACAATGGGGGCGTTCAGGTCAAAGGGCAGGGGGTCTTCAATGTCATCATATACCACCTTGCCGTTCTTGGCCTCGTAGGCGATATCCGCCCGGCGGGAGGCCCCCCGGACTATCTTGTGGAAGGCCATCTTGTCCATGGTCTTCTCGTCAAAGCGGTTGAAGACCACCAGCTCTGCGCTTTTCAGCTTGTCGTAGACCAGCTGGCGCATGTTGCTGTTGTAGCTGAGGAAGGTGGCCGAGTCGGCGAACATGAACTCCTGATATACCATCCAGCCCTCGGGCATGGCGTTGTAGAGCACATCCAGCATCCACATGCCGTTGTACTCCACCACCACCCGCTCGGCCCTGGTCTCGGCCAGCCATTTCTCCAGGTTCTCCCTGGTCAGGCTGTCCTGGTCCTCCACCACCCGTATCTGCACGGTGTCGGAGGCAAACTGCTCCGGGGCGTATTCCTCTTCCCCCTCTTCGCAGACCAGCAGCAGGGTCTTCTCCCCATTGCAGAAGCGCCGGTCCTCCAGAGTCTCCTGGATGAACTTGGTCTTGCCCCCCTCCAGGAAGCCGGTGAAGAGGTATACAGGGACGTCTTTTCTGTTACTCAATATTAAACAGCTCCTTCAGTGCCTGTTCCTTCAGCTTGGAACCGATGACGCAGAAGCGCCCTGTGACGGCGGCGGCGCCCCGGCGGATATCGCTCTCGCCGGGCACGTAGTCAAAGTATATCCAGTCCCCGTCGCTGGAGTCCAGGATGCCCTTGGCTCTCAGCACGGTGCCGAAGCGTTCCTCATCGCCCAGGGCGGACAGCAGGCTGCGCAGCTCCTCCTCGCTGAACTTTCTGGGCGTCTCCATGCCCCAGCTGGTGAATATCTCGTCGGCATGGTGGTGGTGCTCGTGGTCGTGGTCATGGCAGCCGCAGCTGCAGTTCTCGTCGTGCTCGTGGTGATGCTCGTGCTCCTCGTGCTCATGGTCATGATGGTGCTCGTGCTCATGATCGTGGCAGCCGCAGCTGCACTCCTCATCATGCTCGTGGTGATGCTCATGCTCATCATGCTCATGGTCATGATGGTGCTCGTGGTGTTCGTGGGCCAGGCGCTCCATCTCGGCTTTCAGGCCGTTCTCGTCCATGGCCTCGGCTATCTGCTTGCCGGAGATCTTGTCCCAGGGAGTGGTGATGAGCCCGGCATGGCCGTTAATCCCCTTCAGCAGCTCCGTGGCGGCCAGTATTTTTTCGGGGGAAGCGGTGTCGGTGCGGCTCATGACGATGAGGTCGGCGTTCTCCACCTGGTCGTTGAAGAACTCGCCGAAGTTTCTCATGTACATGCGGCACTTGCCCGCGTCCACCAGAGTGACCTTGGCGCCTATCTCGGCCCCCTCCACTCCGGAGACGGCCTTGGCCACGTCGCTGAGCTTGCCCACGCCGGAGGGCTCAATGATTATCCGGTCGGGAGCGTAGTCCGCCATCACCTTTTTAAGGGCCTTGGTGAAGTCGCCCACCAGGGTGCAGCAGATGCAGCCGGAGTTCATCTCGGTGATCTCCACCCCGGCGTCCTTCAGAAAGCCGCCGTCAATGGCTATCTCGCCGAACTCGTTTTCAATGAGCACCAGCTTCTCGCCCTGATAGGCCTCGGCTATCAGCTTGCGGATAAGGGTGGTCTTGCCGGCCCCAAGGAAGCCGGAGAATATGTCTATCTTAGTCATGGTTATGCCTCCATGTATTTTATTTCGAGAGGGTATTATATCACTTTTTTTATTTTTTACAATAGAAGAAAGGGCCCCTGAGGGCCCTTTCCTTCCATTATTCACAGTTTGTCAAAGTTTAAATCAATCTGAAGCTCCGCCGCCGTCCGCCCCGTCTTCTTTTGCTCCGGTCTTCCTCACCGCCGGGAAGCCCAGCACCCACAGGGCCGCCCCCAGAGCGGCATAGACATAGTAACAGGCGGCCACATACATAGCCATATATACCGCAGTATTTACATAGCCCCGTTGTTCCAGAAACGCCCCCGGGCCGACTCCGTATACGGATGAAATGCTCACGGTGAGCATCTGTATGCACACCGGCAGCATGAACAGCGCCACGGCTCCTATGAGCCCCAGCAGGCAGCGGCGGGCATGTTTCACCCAGGGTCTGTCCAGGGGCTTTGCCTTTAAAACCATTGCCAGGCCCTGGACGGCGCTCCAGCCCAGAGCCAGCATATACATGGGCTTGAGGGTGCAGCTCAGCAGCAGGCCGGGCAGCACTATGAAATAAGCGGCCTGTATCTTAAGTGTCTCCGGCCTGAGCAGCTTATAACCGACGAAGAGAGCCAGGAACAGCCCCAGGGACAGCGCCAGCCACCGGTATTCCCTCCGCCTGTCCGCCATCTGGGGCGTACCGTAGAGAAGGGCGCCGGCGTCGCTGTCCAGGGCGGCGGCAATGTCCAGCAGCATGTCTATGTCCGGCCGGGTGCGGCCGGTCTCGTAGTTGGAGACGGTCTGTCTCGTCACATGCAGCCTCTCGGCCAGTTCCTCCTGGGTCAGCCCTCTGGCGCAGCGCAGCTCTTTTATGTTTTTGCCTATGTCCCGCATGGCTTTCACCTCGGCCCCATCATAGCATTTTCCGCCGGAAAAGTCACGCAAGGATGTTTTTGCACAGGTTTTTCCCCGGGAAAAAGAAACGCCGGGGCACTTTTGTGCCCCGGAAACGTCAGAACTTATAGACCTTGGGAGGATTGGTAAAGGAGTAGAGGGTGGCGGTGACGTTGCGCAGGTACCACACCTCGGTGTTCCCGTCGTCGGGGGAGTACATGGCCTGCAGGCTGGGATAGGCCTCCAGCATGCTTACCCTGGCTGGCCTGTCGTCATCCTCCACGGCGCTGGCCTCCACTCTCAGCCAGTCTCCGCCCACCATGGCGCACAGCTCCAGTTTGGGGTTGGCGTGGAGCTGATGGGACACGGCCTTGGCTTTGCCGGTCTGGATATACAGCTTACCGTTAAAGAGGTTCACGGTGCCGAAGGGGCGCACTCTGGGCTGGCCCTCGTCACAGGTGGCCAGATAGTAAGTCCCGGCCTTTTTCAGCATCTCATAAACTTCGTTGATTTCCTGCATTTTTATTCTCCACTCTGCCGCCGATAGTGTCAGCGCAGCATTCCATAAGCGGCCCATGGAAAGACTCTCCTGCGCTGCGTTCTCCCGCTGAGAGTGCAGGCGGCGGTGGCTCCGGTATGTAATCCTGTTTTATCCGCCCGACCCTCTTGGTTTTATTTTCTATATACATCTAGGATTTTATACCATTTACCGGCAGATTCCTTGACTTTTTTGTAAACATATTGTACAGTTGCCCTGTAAGTTCCGGGCTTTTTTGATTCCCGGATAGTTTTCCTGGGGCCTCAGGGCCAAACAGAAAGCGGAGAAAGCGAATTGAAACTTAAAAGCAGAGACAGAACAGTTATCATAATATTGCTCACGGTGCTGCTGTTTGCATGTATATGCACCCTCAGCCTTGTGCTTATGGGCAGCGGGCTTGAAGCGATGGCGGAAGCGGTCTCGGCCAGCCCGGCCCCCACAGCTACGCCGGAGCCCAGTCCCAGTCCAAGCCCCACAGCCACCCCGGAGCCCACGGCAACGCCGGAGCCCACGCCGGCTCTCAGAGAGCGCACGGAACTTCTCATTCTGGTAAATCCCTGGAACAAGCTGCCGAAGGATTATGCCCCGGATCTGGAGGAGATACCCCAGGCGGATACTGAGGACCCCTTATATGTGGACGTGCGCTGCGCCGAAGCTCTCAAACAGATGATGGCCGACTGCGAGGCCGCCGGCGGCCACCCCTACATATGTTCGGCCTATCGCAGCCTGGAAAAGCAGCAGTTCCTTTTCAACAACAAGATACGCCGTCTGGTGCTGGAGGGAGTGGACCCGGACGAGGCCCCGGACATTGCCGCCATGAGCGTGGCAAAGCCCAATACCAGCGAACACCAGCTGGGTCTTGCGGTGGACATTATCGACTTTTTCTATACCAATCTGGACAAGGGCCAGGAGGACACTGCCACCCAGCAGTGGCTTATGGAGAATTCCTGGCGTTACGGCTTCATCCTGCGCTACCCCAACGGCAGCAGCGAGATAACCGGCATCATCTATGAGCCCTGGCACTACCGCTATGTGGGCCAGGAGGCGGCGGAGGAGATCTATGAGCTGGGCGTGACGCTGGAGGAGTATCTGGACATGTTCTATGAGCCTCTGGACAGCGCCGGAGAATAGGCCCGGAAGGCGCCGCCCGTCGGCGGCAAGCTCTTATAGACGTCGGGGACATAAAATCAGGCGGCATTTTGAAAACGCAGAATGCCGCCTGATTTATACATGGTGCCAAAGCTGAGGGCGGAGCGTCTCAGTCCTCTCCCCTGTATTTTCGTCTGGTGGCCAAGCCGCCCCGGATGTGTCTCTCCGCCTTGTTTATATCCAGCAGCTGCCGCACTTGCTTGTATAGCCCCGGATTCAGTCTGGGCAAACGCTCAGTCAGGTCTTTATGTACCGTAGATTTGGAAATGCCGAACTCTGTGGCGGCGGAGCGGACGGTCGCCCGGTTATCGATGATGTATGCGGCCAGATCGCAGGCCCGCTCTTCGATATTTGTGTACAAATACACCACTCCCCATACTCTCGTGCTTAATGTATATGAGAGTATGGGGAGCTATATGTGCCGCCCCGCCGGGGAAAGGCCCCCAACGCTGAGTCCGGCGGGATCCTGTGTTTCGTATTATATCCCTCACCGTTCTGCCAGGTCTTTTATTATCATCCGCACATGCTCCGCTTTCTCTTCCGGCAGCTTGGAAATATCTTCTATAGGCTCCATATTTTTTCTGGGTGATTTCATGGCCGTATCAAAAAAATCTCTGGGTTCTATTTCCAGATACTCGCATATATAAAAGAATCCGTTCATAGAGGGCAGGGAACGCCTGTTTTCTATTTTATTAATATAGCTTGCGCTCTGTCCCAGAGACAGGCTCATATCCCTTGCAGACACGCCTTTTTCCATTCTTAGTTGGGACAGGCGCTCAGCAAACCATTTTGTATAGTCCATAAAAAACCTCTGTGGAAAACTTTTACATATTATGGAAAAATTTTCTGGCATTAAGCTCTATTTAAATTTTCATTATACTTATTTATTGGCGAAAAGTATGTCATTTAAAGTTATCTTTTTGTTGACATATAGAATTAAAGTATATATACTAAATTATCATAGTGTAAAGTGCGGTATTTTATAAAAATCGTCTTTTAATTGGCGATATTGCTTTGGCTCATGCATATCCCAATTTTATATTTCTTCACATGCCACCCCATACAGACC